>NZ_VFQC01000004.1 GCF_006717075.1 Haloactinospora alba | reverse complement strand
CTCGTTGAAGACGAGGGCATGGAGCGTGAGGAAGCCGCCGCTGAAGTGTTGGGACGTAGTATCGAGTCGATCCGCCGAGAGCAGTACGTAGCTGAACACCGGTCGTCGCAGGATCGCCGCCCCTTCCGCGAAATCGCCCGTGAGCAGTACAAGCTCATGATCGAACGGATTTATGTGCAAGCGGAAGAGCAGACGAACGGGTTCATGCTCAACCAACAAGGCGAAGCGGCAGGCATCGATCCGATGTCATTGTTCTCTGGCCCTCGGAGCCGAGTAGAGAAATATGCTAGCGAAGAACTTAAGAGGTTCTTCGACGCCAGCGGACGCCAGACCTTTGAAGACTTCATCGCCGAGATCGAAGCTGGTCAGCCGACCGGTGAAGTGGGCCGCGACTTCAACAGGTAGGGAGGATGCGTGTCGGTCGCAGTAGACATCGTGCGCGCCTACCAGGACGGAAAGCAGGCCGCCCAGGAAGGGCGACGCCGCTCCACGTGCCCGCATGATCCGAACGCAAACGATCCCCGCACCCGAAACCTATTCCGGTTCTGGATGCGGGGGTACGCGGAGGTCATACCGAGCCCGATCGACTACTCGGATTGACGGCGCCCTTGGCGCGGAGTGGCGTACCACGCCCGGATCTCGCCAAGGCGGTCGGGCGCCCAACCTGGCGTGTCCCCGACGAACGCGTCCGGTTCCGGGAATGGGGATGCGCTGTCTGGGGGGTTGCGGCGCAACGCTTGTGTGACAGCGGTGCGGGACACGCCGATCTCGGCAGCCACCTGAGTGGCACCGAGGTACCGGACAGCGGTGGGGTATACGTCAGCAGTGGCCATGCCCTCTATTGTCGCGGTCATCCGTCAACCTCCACACCAAACAGTGCGCCGCCCTGAGGGTGGCTGGTAACTCGCAGCCCGAACAGACTCCCATCGTTGGGGAGTTCCGGTGGAACGATTTTCTCTTCCTCGGTCGTTTCTATGGCGTCCCAGATATCGGTTTGCCCGGTAATCTGGCTGCATTCCCATTCGCTGAATAGCGGCTGGTCCATGGTGAATCCTATCTACAGGGAGCAGGTGACCCCCCGCATAAGCGGGGGGTCGTTAATCCGGCTACATGTTCGGCGGGATATTTCCCGTCAGTGTGCGGATGTGATCGACGTTTTCCCAAAGAGTGCCGGTGTCTTGGGTGACGCCGGTCTGAATCCGGTATATGGCTTCCCGGGCGCAGAACCGTTTCTTCGTTCCCTTGGGCGCCTTGGCTAGTTCGGTCAGCACGTCCACCACTTTCCCGTACCGCTCCCGGGCTTCGTGGTAGGTGAGCCGCCGCGAAAACCGGCCATCGTCTTCCTTCGCCCGGTGGGCGGGCAGCGCTCCGCACCGGTAGCAAATCCCGCCGTCGCGGTGGCTCATGTGCGGCATCCCGTAACCGTCGCAGCGCTTGCATGCCATCCGGCCGCTCCCTGTTGTATTTTTATGTTTCCGATGTTGACAGTTTCCACCCTAGATACCACCCCCATAAATGTCAACTTCGAAAACAAAAAAATCATTGTATCCCCTCTGACCTGAGAAAAAAGGAAGCACTCCAGCTAGACGCGAGGAGACCTATGTCTGATGAGCAGGGCCAGGCGCCCGAAGACACACAGCAGAACGACAGCACGACCACCGAACAGACGCAGCAACCCGAACAGCAGTCGGCCGACACAAACGGCAGCGCCGACAACACCAGCGGGGACGACCTCGCGGAACTGTCACAAGCGGACCTCGCGAAGATGGTGCGCGACCTTCGCGCGGAGAACGGCAAGGCCCGCACCAACGCCAAACAGCAAGCGGCTGAGGAAGCTCGGCAGGAGCTGGCACAGCAGATCGGCAAGGCCATCGGGCTCGTCAACGATGAGGGAGATCAGCAGCCCGACCCTGACCAGCTCGCACAGCAGCTCTCCAGCGAGCGCCGGGAGCGCTACGCGGAGAACGCCGCACGCAAGGCAGGGCTCGACGCAGACACGCTGCTAGACAGTCGCAGCTTCGCCGACAAGCTGTCCAAGCTCGACCCGTCGGCGTCCGACTTCACGACCTCGCTTGACGCATTGGTCTCCGAATACACCGACACCCCCAAGTACAAGGCGGCCGGGCAGGCGCCGCCCGCGCGCAGCAGTGGCGACTTCTCCGGCGGATCCGGAGACACGCCCGATACGCCGCAATCCGTTGATGAATTCCGCAAACAGCGGCGCAAGCGCCGCTCCGGCGGATCCGACTGATAGGAGAACGCCACCACCATGGCAAACACACTGCTCACACCCGATGTGATCGCCCGCGCCGCGTTGGCGAACCTCTACGAGACCACCGTCATGGCGCCCCTGGTCCACCGCGACTACGAGCCCGAGTTTCAGAACCGAGTGGGCGACACCGTCACCGTCCGCAAGCCCGCCGTATTCCAGGCAAAGGAATTCGATCGGACGGCCGGAATCGACATTCAGGACGCTACTGAGGGCAGCACAGACGTTAATCTCAACCATTTTGCCGACGTGTCGTTCGCGGTCACAGCCAAGGACCTGTCGCTGAACATTCAAGACTTCAGTGCCCAGCTACTGAATCCCGCTATGGAGGCGATCGCCCAGAAGATCGACCGTGACCTTCTGACATTCCGTGACGACATCACCGCCGAGGTTGGTCAGGCCGACACCACCAGTACCCACGGTTGGGACAACCCCAAGGTCATGGTGGACGCGGGCAAGGTGTTGACCAAGGCCAACGTGCCCAAGAATGAGCGCCGCTACGTGTTCGGTCCGGAAGCCGCCGCCGCGTACCAGGCGGATCCGCTGTTCCACGAGGCCGACAAGCGCGGCGACACCGAAGGTCTCATGGAAGCCGCCATTGGTCGCAAGTTCGGCTTCGACAACTACGAAACCCAGAACATCAGCGTTCCGGAGCAGACCAGCGGCAACAGCACCACTGAGGTTGGTGTGGCCTTCCACCGCACTGCCGTCGCGCTCGCGTTCCGTCCCCTGGAGTTGCCGCGCGGTGCCCAGAACGCCGCGATCGAGAACTACAACGGCTTCGGGCTACGGGTCGTCTATGACTACGACATCAACAAGAAACAGGATGTCGTCTCGATTGATTGCCTCTACGGCGTGAAGACTCTGGACGCGTCCCGTGCGGTGCTGGTCAAGGGCGGTGATGTCGCCTGATGGTCACCTACGAAAACACCAACACTGGCGATCGTGTGAGCTACGAGCACCGGTCAGCGCGGTTGGACCGGTTGGATAACTGGCAACGGGTGTCCGAACCGGAACCACAGTCGGAGCCCCGGCAGCAGAAGAAGACCAGCAAGAAGGGGGACGCTGATGCCGCTGTATGAGCTGCGCCGAAACGGAACACCGGTCGAGCGGGTGCGCACCGTTCCCGGTGGTTTCGAGGACACGCGGCTCGGGTTGATGGTCCGCGAGCGGTCCGGAACCAGTGGTTGGCACCGGATCGACTCTCCCGAACGGGGGGAACCCGATGGCGCACGCGACACCGACTGAACTCGCGGAGTTCCTCGGCCACCAACCCGAACAAGCCGAGCGGATGCTTACCCGCGCCTCACGGCTGGTGGACCAAGCGCTTTTCAGTGCCGTCTACGATCCGGACGCCTCTCACGTCCAGGAGGCGCTACGCGCGGCGACCTTCGAACAATGCGCGGAATGGGATGCGTCCGGGACCGATGGACTTGCGGCCGATGACCCGTCAGCATGGCAGAGCGTGAGCGCGGGAAGCATCAGCCTGTCCCGCGCGGGCGGGCGCACCGGGGAACGGCTGGATACTACGACGCGGCTCAGCTATCAGGCGTGGCTTGTTCTCCACCAAGCAGGACTGACAAGCCACGCGCCTCGGGTTGGGTGGTGGTGATGCGCACGATCCCGGGGTGGATGCTGCGCCGCATGGGGAGTGACGTCACGGTTGAGCCTTACCAGGGAGAGGGTCCCTACGGTCCGACCTACGCTGATCCGGTGGCAGTTCGGGCCATCGTGGAGGGCAAGCGGCGCATGGTGCGCGGTGACGACGGATCCGAAGTCACCTCAGAAACGACACTTCGGGTCCAGCTCAACCACGCCGACAGCTTCCCGGCTGGTTCCCGCGTGACCTTGCCGGACGGAACACAGTCCAGCGTCATCACCACGAGCCGCCATGACGGCCGCACCATGCCCGTGCCGAGCCATGTGGAGGTAAGCCTTACGTGAGCACCAAGACCAAACTCAAGCTCCACCTAGACGACGCACGCCGCGAGGCTCACAAGGGTGCGGCGCGGGGGCTCGAAACCGCCATGGAACACCTACTCGGAGAGAGCCGCAAGGAAGTGCCGCTTGAAGAGGGCACACTCTCCCGGTCCGGTACGGCTGTCGTTGACGAGTCCGACCTTGCCGGAGCGGTCTACTACGACACCGTGTACGCCCGTCGCCAGCATGAGGAACTGACGTGGCAGCACGACGCGGGTCGCAAGGCAAAGTACCTGGAGGACCCGCATGCTCGGGAGCGGAACACCATGCTCGCGATGGTGCGGGCCGCGATTAGACAAGAGTTACAGGGATCCTCCTAATCGTCGGCGTCCCAGTCCATCACCCGCTCAAATGCCTCCCGTTCGGCATCTTCCGGAATCCTCTTGTACGAGCACACAAAACACATACCAAATGGAACGTCAAACTCAACCCTGCCGTTTACTAGTAGCGCTTTACATTCACAAACAGGACACCACTCCAGTGGATCTTGCAAACTTTCGAAATACATAATCAACTCGTTCGTTTTTGTTGCTTCATTTATCCGACGTTCTATTTCTTCATCCTCAAGAAACTCGAGATATTCTAAGGCTCGTCGGCGTTCGCCAGCATCCCACTCGGCCATCTTTACCTGATGGGAGTCTGCCTCCCGTTGGAGTAGGTCACCAAGTGCCGGATGGTGATCAAGATCAAGGAGAGCCTGCACAGCACCAGAAGGAACGATTTTGCTTCCTCCTTCTTTTCCATGCCTCACGGGTTGGGTCATGGACAATCCTTCCATCAAATCATCAAGGGAAACAATGGTTCCTTGAGGAAATGACGGAGATGCATCACTGACTCTGTAATCACCATTTCCGGATATGGTAATTTCGCGCATAACCTTGATAAGGGAACTCGCTGAACGAGTGCGACCTTTAGGGTCTCTACAAGCATTTTCTCCACTAGTGTGATCATGGGCCACTATCACAAGAAGAGCATTGGTCAATGCTGAATCGAACAATGCAGGACCAAGCTCGACGGCAGCATGTTTCAAAGAATGAGCATGAACCGCATATTGCTCTCTACGAAACTCGACTATCGAATACTCCGAGCTTTGATCATGTTTTTCTGTTTCGCTCATAATTACTTCTACCTTTGTTTGTAGGGATCCAATGACTCTCACCGAAGAGGTTGCCAACCTACTCGTTTCCCTGGACGTTGGCACCTACCACGCCGACGGCACGCCCGGGGGCACTATCTATCTCACGGCCCTACCGCCGAGGCCGGACGTGGCCCTAGCGGTGGCCCTGTATGGCGGGGGAAGTGAGGCGAGCGTTCTCCATCCCTACGACGAACCCCGCGTCCAGGTGCGGACGCGCGGCACAGCCGAGGATGTCCGCACAGGTGAACGGCTGGCCCAAGACGCTTACGACGCGCTTCACGGTCTCGGCATGCGCACCATGCCGGGCGGAACGTGGCTACAGCTCGCGGTAGGGCTCCAATCGGGTCCGGCCTACATGGGGCGTGACGATTCCGGCCGCCACGAGTGGACGGTGAACGTGCGCATCGAGGTTCAGCGTTCCACCCCCAACCGCACCGGCTAGACCTAAAACCAGAACTTTCGCCCCGCCACGGTGCGGGGCTTTCGTATGTAAGGAGGCTCCGCAGTGGCGTTACGCAAGGTCAACGCCCGGGACATCATCATTGAAGCTTCGGACGGTGCCGACCCGGCGACATGGGCCGAAATCGGCGGGCTGACCTCGGTCACGATCAACCGCAGCGAAAATGAGGAAACCGCCGACACTACCGACTTCGACAGTCAGGGCGCTTACTCTCAGGACATCATGCAGCGCGGAGCCACCATCGAAATGGAAGGCCAGCTTCGCAAGGATGACACCGACGGCTCCCTTGATCCGGGTCAGGCTCAGTGCGAGACCAACGCCGCCGAAGACAGGGTCGGCGTTGCCAGCCACGCGACTTACCGGTTTCGGTATCCGACCGATACCGAGTGGACCGTGTGGGAGGCCACGACGACCCTCGGAGAGCAGGGTGGCGGCACTAACGAAAAGACCACCTTTAACTGCACTCTGACCAAGTGCGGCCCGAGCACAACCGAGGCGGTGGCCTGATGGACGTTGAAGAGTCTCTCCAGCGAGCGAGTGAAATCCAGGCCGACCAGGAGTCCGACCAACCCCAGACGTCCGAACACGAATCGTTTGACGCGTTCTGGGCTGAGGTCGAGTCCGCTCGCGAACCCGAATATGAGACCATTCTCGGCGTCACGGTGAAGGCTCCCGACTCGCGCGACATGACGCTGCAATTCAAGCGCGAAATGTCGCAGATGGACATCCAGAACGTTTCCGAGGAAGAGGCGCAACGCCTAGTCGCCAAGTTGTTCGGCGACCACGCCCTTGAATCCTGGGTGGACGCTGGAATGTCCGAAGAGCAATTCGGGGTTGTGGTGGCGTGGGGAATCGCGCGCGCATCCGGAACGAAAATGACGTGGCGTGAAGCCTACACGGCTGTGGTTGAGGGAAAAGCGCCGGAACGACTCAAGCCGAACCCCAAGAATCCCACCTCGAATCATGCATCCGGAAACACTGGTGGGCGATCGAAGGGTGGCTCGCGACGCAGGGGTGGACGCCGGAAGAAATAGCCGCGCTCCCTGCGCGGCGTTTCTATTCCATGGTTCTATCCATGCCCAGAGAAACCGTGTTCTGGCAATTAGTCCAGCGTGAACCAACCGAAGTTTCCGGAGAATCCGCGCGCTCTACATTGCGCAACCTTTAAATAGCCAAAAGGGGGTGACCCCTGATGGCTATGAATGTTGGCGAACTCGTCGCCACTCTGGACGTAGACGACAAGGGATACACCCGAGGATTAACCGGCGCTGTCGCTGAGGCGAAAACGGCAGCGAACAAGATCGAAGACGAATTCGATGACGGCGGGAGTCGGGCGGGAAATAGCTTCGCTGGCTCTGTCACCGGAGCTATGGGAAGAGCCAGCGGAGCGCTGAGCAAAGCTGGCGGAAATGCTGGTAGCAGTCTCGCCGGAGGGGTCAGTAAAGGGCTCTCCGGCGTATCCAACAACGTATGGGTCATGGTGGCTGTGGTCGCTGCCGGGCTCATGCTGCTGCCGCTATTCGGCGCCATGGCGGGTACCGCTATCGTCGCCGCATTCGGCGCCGGAATCGCCGGGCTCGGGTTGGTCGCCGCAGCCCAATCCGACGAGGTAAAATCTGCATTTTCCGATTTGGCGAGTGACGTCAAATCTGACCTTAAGGAAATGGCTGCTCCGCTTGAGGAAACCCTTAAGGACGTAGCGGGCGACCTCGGAGAGTTGTTCGATTCGCTCTCGCCTCACCTGGAGAAGGCATTTTCCGACATGGCGCCGGTGCTGTCGGATTTCTCCGATGAGCTGTTCGGCGCGATGGAGCAGTTCGGACCGGTCATCGACGACGCCACTGAGGCGTTTAACGGGTTGCTCAGTGCACTCGATATGGAAAATTCCCTCGGCGGAATTGCGGATTCCCTGTCTGGACTGTTCAATACCGTTTCTGATAATTCGGACACGTTCGCCGGAATCATCGAGGGGATTTTCTCATTCATCGAGGGGTTGATCCTACTCGTTGATTGGCTCTCTCAAGCCTATGTCTGGATTTCAGAGAATTACCCCGGCGGCCTACTCGGGCTAATAGCCCCGATTTTCGCAATCATCGACCTCTTCAAGACATGGGGGCCTACCATATGGTCCGCACTGAAGAGCGCCGGTGAAGCGATCACGAATTTCGTCACTGGCGTTATTCAATGGTTCAAGGATGCTTGGAAGGCAACGCAAGACACAGTCCTGTCGGTATGGAACAGAATCAAGTCCGCTGTGTCTTCGGCCGTTTCAACGGTGCGCACGTGGATAACGACGACGTGGAGCGCGATCAAATCCCGGACTCTAGGGATATGGAACGGGATCAAGGCAGCGATATCCGCAGCGATCAATGCCGCGTGGAGAATCGTTTCCTCGGTTGTTTCCAGAGTTCGGGGAACGATTTCCGGCGCATGGAGTGCTATCCAGTCGGCTACGTCCGGGGCGTGGAGATGGATCAAGAACACGATCTCGGATGCGATCAACACCGCTTATGAAACGGTGGCCGGGATCGTTTCCAAATTTACAAATATCGGATCGAACATCATTGACGGAATCATTGATGGTGTGACCGGGGCGGCCGGAGCGCTGTACGACAAACTCAAAGGAATAGCGAAAGATGCTCTCGGTGCGGCAAAGGACACCCTCGGGATTAGCTCTCCCTCGGCGGTGTTCGCTGGCGAAGTCGGCCAGTGGATTCCAGCGGGAATCGGTGCCGGGATCGATTCCGGAGAGAGGGAACTGAACCGGCGCGTAGAGGGAATGGCGCGCGGAATGGTGGATCCGATGAACGGGGAGCTGTCCCGTGCCGACCGGGGTAACGCCCAACCACAGCAAGGTGGTCCTGCGGTCAACATCGAACAGTTTCAGGCCACCGAGCGGATGAGCGCCCGGGACGTTGGCGAAGCCCTGTACGGGCTCGTGAAGGCTCGGGGGTGAACGTGCGTATCGAGTGGAACGGGCTCACCCTCGGAGGGGACCCGTACCGGGTGACCGAGTTGGATGGGTGGGACGACCTTCCCGGGATCGATGCCGGAGAGGTGGACCGCCCCTCGCGACACGGGGCATGGCCCGGCCGGCCCCTGGCTCAGTCCCGCACGGTCACCGCAACCGGACTCATCCGGGCGCCCCGCTCCGACATCGGACCCATGGTCCGGAAGCTTCGGGCCGCAACCGCCATCGCTGAGGACGCGGAGTTGTCCCCGCTCACGGTGACCATGCTCGGCGAAGCCCTCACAGCGCATGCTCGCGTCTCTCAGCGGACGATCAGCCACGGGAAGCGGTCACCACTCGGGCACGTGTCCTACACGCTGCAATGGACCTGTCCTGACCCGCTGCGCTACGTCCCGACACCGACCGAGGTAATCATCCCTCCCGGCGCGAACCGGACCGCGCCCCAACAAGGAGACACTCCAACCCGGCCACGGATCCGGATCCACGGCCCGTGTGACATACCCGAGCTGACGTGTGCGGGTCGGCGGCTGGCATTCGTGGTTGTGCTGGGAAGCGGGGAATGGCTCGACATCGACTGTCACGAGGGCACCGCCTACCGGGACAACGGTGCCGATGCCCTGTCCACCCTCGCTGACGGGAGTGTGCCGCCACAGGCATGGACGGTTCCCCCGGGATACAACCCCGTCGCGTTCACGGCCACCAACCCGGACGGACCTGCCCGCGCGGTTGTCTCCTATCACCACGCCCACATGTGAGGACCCGTGCCCACCTACCACTACGTGTTCGCTGACCTGCTGACAGACAGCGAGATTGGCGCGTTCGACCTGGACGGAGTCAGTTTCGATCGCCGTATCTGCGAAGCCGGGAGTTTCTCGGCAACCATGCCGGTTCCTAACCGTGCCGTTGCCGATCGGGCCGCGCGCATCGTGCCGCGCACGCCGGGAGATCTCAGTACCGGCCCGGGGCGGACGGTGGTCCACGTCTACCGCAACGGACAGCTGTGGGGCACCTACATTGTCTGGGAGGCAACACCCTCAGCGGATGAGCGTGGGCGTGTCTCTATCAGGCTGCGTGGTGCGAGCCTGGAATCGTGGCTGTTTCATCGAGAGATTCGGACTGATCTCACCTTCAGCCAGGAAGACCAGTTGCAGATAGCACGGCAACTCGTGGACTTCGCGTTGCGCCCGCCCTCGCAGTCCAACGTTCCCGGAGCCGATATCGGCCTTCGCATCTCTGACACTGGAACGTCTGGCACCAAGCGCGACCGGGAGTACCTCGCGTCCGAAGGCGAGACCTACGGGAAGCGTCTCGAACAGCTCTCCGAGGTGATCGACGGTCCGGAATGGATGATCCGTACCTACCTCGACAGCGAAGGAGCCCGGGTCCGAGACTTCGTTGTCCGCGACCAGCTCGGCACCCCCGCGAACCATGTCTTCGCCGAACCGGGAAACGTTGTCTCGTGGTCGTATCCCGCTGACGCTACGGACGCTGCCACGTCGTGGGTAACGCGTGGAGACACGGTCAACGACGATATTTCCGACGATTCCGAGCCGCTCACGAGCGACTATTGGTACTCGACTGACCACCTCAACGGGGGATGGCCACTTCTAGAGCGGAGCGAGGATTACCAGTCGGTGACCAACAGGGGCACCCTGAACGATTACGCCCGTTGGTGGACAACGCGTAGATCCGGAATGGTGCGCATCCCTCAGGTGACCGTTCGTCTTCCCGAAAACCCGTCATTCACTCCGGAACACCTCGGAGATGAGGCGCGGCTGATCCTCACAAATGACTGGTTCCCGCTCATTGATGGAGCCCCGAGTTTCGATCAGCAACGACGGGTCGTCGGAATCAAAGTCACCCCTGCCACGCGAGGAACCGGCAGCGACACAGCCGAACTCATCTTCGAAGAACCCGCCGATCACCCTGCCGAAACAGACCCGAGCGGAGCATGATGCCCAAACCAAACTATCCCGATGATGCGGGTCGAACGCTCAACCGCATTAACGGTCGTGCCCGGGAGGCGTGGACCGCCGCACAATCCCGCATGCGGTACGCGACCATTCGAGCCGCATCGATCATTCTTGGCAGTCCGTCGGGTCAGCAAACAGAACTGAGTCCTAGTGGAATTCATGTCACAGACTCAGGCACCGAGTACATTCGCATCGGCTACGGCATTCCTACCGGCATGTCGATTCGTGATCCCAACACAGGGAGCATGGTCGAACTATCCCCGCATGCGTTCGGAATCAAAAGCGAGAAGAAAACCAACAAGTGGACCATCAATACATCTCATTCCGAATCAAGCTGGAAGCATGATTCAGACCTGCTTACCTTCACCCCTGTGTCCTCACGTGTACTGGCCATGATCTCTTTTGAGCACACCACATCACAGGGCAGCGGATGGCTGGATGCCAACCTTGATTTCGTTTCGGGAAACGACGTTGCCACAGCAGCACCACAGACACACACGTTTCTAGAAACATACATAACTGAACAGCCCATATCTGCACACGAGCTAGTGGAAGTCACGCCGGGAACCGAATACACGATCCGGTTCGCCGCGAGATCCAACAAGCCATGGCACCTGCAAACGAGAACAGCAACGATTATCCCGATGTAAATGCCAAACGATGAACCGTCCGCTCGGATAACACTTACGGAGTTGTACGGGGAGATACGAAGCCTCTCCGGACAGCTCAAAACTATTGCAGCACATCAGGAAACCAGCCGAAATGCCATAGAAGACCACGAGAAACGGTTACGGTCCCTCGAATCGTGGAGATACGCACTTCCCATTTCCACGATTTCGGCGATCACAGCCGCTCTCGCCTCCATCATTGGCGTTTTCTTTAGTTAGGATCAACATGCCCGAACCCAGCAAGCTCGTATGGCGCTCTGATCTCGGATGGCCGTCCGAGTCTCCGGCCTCCGACGCCAACCCAAAACAGGGGCTGGTGATCCACTACGACAGCGCCGACCAGAACCTCGCCAACAAGTCACACTCGGCTTGTATCGACTACTGGAATTCGACCCGCGACTACCATGTAAATGGAAACGGGTGGGCAGATATCGCCTACTCCTTTTTCGCATGTCCGCATGGATATGTCATCGAGGGTCGTGGACTTTTCAAGACTCAGGCAGCCCAGCTCGGACATAATTCCGAGTACTATTCGTGCACCCTCTCCGGTGGCCCAACTGATCCCATTCCGGACGCACAGATTGATGCTGTGCGCGAGCTGCGTGCCTGGCTGATGGAACCCGATACCAGCATTTCCGGCACGGTGATCGGCCACCGGGACCTGAACTCCACCTCGTGTCCGGGAGACACCGCCTACGCGCTCGTGCAAGATGGCCTGTTCGCCACGACTCCAGGTGACAGCATCCCCGACGACTCCGACCAGGAGGAGAACACTGACGCCACCGACGCGCCCGACTGGCCGGGAACCTACCTGTCCCAGCCGCCCGTAGAGCACTCCGCGGCCTGCGAGACGTGGCAGGACCGCATGCGCGAACGCGGGTGGGTGGACTCCGACGGCCGAGAACTGACCGTCGACGGGTGGTACGGCCCCGAGTCCGAACGGGTTTGTCGTTTGTTCCAATCGCAGAAGGGTTTGTCGATAGACGGCATTGTTGGCCCCGAGACGTGGGACGCGGCCTGGACGGAACCTCTTACCTGACCGGTGAAAACACCGGTTATTTTATAACGCCCGAAATCACACCCCGGCCTTGTGCCGGGGTTTTCGCATGTCAGGAGGACGAATGGCTCGTATTGAAAAGAAAGTAACCGCGTCCACGGCATCCGCCGCTGCGGTAACCGTGCTGGTGTTCGTCGCCGGACAGCTTGGCATGGACGTGCAGCAGGACGTCGCCGCTGCTGCCGTGACCCTGGTAGCTGCCGGTGCCGGGTGGCTCGCTCCGCACACAAAGCGGCCTGAGTTGGAGGGGTAATGGCCCTACAGAATGTCCTGTTCGGAACGATGTTGGATGCCGGTGCGAGTGAAATCGCCACGGCATCCATGCATACCGCCGCCCCGGGTAGTGATGGGTCCTCGGAGGTCTCCGGGGGATCGTATTCACGACAGTCCGTTAGTTGGAAAACAGCATCGGATGGTTCCATAGCGACCTCGGGCGAAATCCAATTCGCGATTCCCGGGGGAAACACGGTGACTCACCTTGGGTTGTGGTCCGGGGACGCGACTCCCGTATGGCTCGGTGGGCTGGCTTTGTCGACCCAAGAGAGCTACGGCGCGTCCGGAACCTACACCGTGACGAGCCTGGTTCTGGATCTGGCCAACGCGTAAGGGGGGATCATGGCCCGGACGGTCGTGAACTCCCTCTCGGGTCCGGTCGGAGCCGCGCCGTCCACGTCATCTTTGGCTGCGACCGCGCGTGTCGGCACGGTCGGTGTGGTCGCTCCGGGCCGGTCGGACTATTCCGCTGCCGAGACGGTCCATGGGTTGTCCACGGTCCGCGTGGATACGGGGTTTCACCGGTCAAACTCGACTCCCCGCTTAGAGACGGTCCTACCGGCCGCTCCCTGGTGGATCCGGTTCTACACCCGATTGCCGCAAATGCAGGATGCGGGCCACGGCATCGACGAATGCCGGTGGGTGTGCCGTGTCGGAACCGTGGGGCTCGTTCTCCACGAGACGGCGAACGGAAACATTGGGTTGCGGTTGCAACCCGATGGGCTCGCCCAGGACCCGATTAACCCCGCCCTGGACGGAACGGCGGTTCCTATCGGGCAATGGCTCCGGGTCGAACTCAGCAGCGACGGCACGGACACCGTGTGCGAAGTGTATCCGGGTCACGCCACCACGGGGCCACGGATCGCCACATGGTCCGGGACTGCCTTGTCTGGGGACATGGAACTGTCCGCCTACCGGTACCGGCGCGGCGTTCTCCTACAGCCAGGCGATAACGATGCCAACCTTGACGGCACGCCAATCCAAGACCGCCAAGAACAGCTACTCGCCTGGAACCCGGACGCCCTTCCCCAATACGGGGCAGATGGCGACTTCGGCAACGAGACGACCACATGGGTACAGAACTTCCAGGAAACCCATGGATTTGCGCTGGTTGATGGCGAGATTGGCTCCGAGACCGGAGCCGCCATGGACCTTGCCGCCGCTGAGGCGAACGGTGACCCGCTACCGTCGCCAACGTGGCTGTCCTATCTCGCGATCGACGACGCTACGAGTCCTGGTCCGGCCGCCGCACCCAGTGAGACCATTTCGTTTCCGACCAAGGGCGCGAGCAACACGAGCGGACACAAGGCCAGCACACGTTCCTTGTCCGTACCTCTTGGAACCGCATCATCCCTGGTAGGTGGTCGCGGCGGATCGGCACATGGGGGCCTCGCCGTCACCGGGAACATACTCGGCACCAAGAACACCACCGCTCCGGTGGCCGGTGCTGTAACCATCGGTGGAACGGCCACAGGAGCTAAGGAAGCAACCGACACTGTCGTCGGATCTCCGAGCGTCACCACCACCGAGGCGGGATACAAGAACGCAACCGACGCGGCCACCGTTGAAGTGTTCCTCGCGGGCACCGTGCGCCAACGTGTCGAGCCTCTCCCCCGCCTTTCCGCGCGTGCCACTCCGACCGGGCGCGTGTCGGCAACCGCTATCCCGGGCCGCATCAGTGGCTCGGGCACCAGGAGGTGAACGCGTGGCCACCGTCCAGGACCTGACGCTCTATGAGGGCAATGACGAAACGGTCAGTCTCGCCGTGACCGACGCGGACGAGCAGTCGGCCTACGATCTCACCGACGCTGAGCTAGACATGATCCTCAAACCCAACGCGGACACTGCGGACGACGCGGACGAGACGATCGTGCTCAGCACCCGAACCGGTGAGATCACCGTGACGGACGCACCCGCCGGACTGGCGACGGCCACCGTCAACCGGCCGCACCTCGCTGAGTCGGGTAGGCGCGCGTGGCGGCTGGACGTAATTCGTCCGGGCACGCGGCGTACAGCGGTGTACGGCACGCTGCACGTGGTCAACCTCTAACCCGACAACACAACGCCCGCCCCTGGTGAGGGGGCGGGCACTTTACGTGTGCCTGTTAAGCGGTCCAGGCAGGCTCGATCTCGTCGAGGACTGGCCGCCCCGAGGTCCGGATCGCCTGATTAAGCATGTCCCTCCAAAGCTCCAGGTTCACGTCATCCCGGAACATCACCCGGATGTCGGCCAAGTCGAAGAACACACCGACGAGCTTCTCCAGGGTCTTCAGCTCCCGCTCGTCCAGATAGTTCTTGGCGGTCTCACGGTCCCGCTTCGTTGGCCCATTTCTCCCGGTGTAATACACGATCTCGCGTGTCGTCCTCAGCTTCTCGGCTTTAGCACCGCTCGCCGCGTACAGCAGAACGTTCTGAATGCGCCCGAAGAACTTACGTACCCGGTCGCTGCTGGAGTCGTAATCGACGGCTGTCTCGGCGATCAGGTCGGTGAGTTTGCGGTGGACGTGCTTTTCTGAGTTGCGGATCTCTGCGATCCGGGCGTGTAGTTGCTCGACCTGTTCGTAGGTGGCGTCGGGATTGATGACACCGCCACGAACGAGGTACTCGTAGAGCACGTCGGCGAACTCGGTTTGGTGCCGTTCGACGTTGGCCCGGACCTCGGGGTCCTTGATGCGGCTTGTATCGATGGTAGCGATCCACATTGGCAAGCGCCGCTCGTGCAACGCGAACTGCTCACGGGATTGCCCGTCGCCTGGAAGCTGGACGTGTGTCATACACGTCCAGCCTTTTGACCAGTGCTTTCGTTCGATGTTTTGGCGTTGCCCGTTCGGGTCGATGCCCATGTTGCGGCACAACTGGCCGGGGAAGATCCATGCTCCCTGGTCGTTGCTGTAGACGGACACGGTGTTCCCTCGGAAGTCAAGCCTTCCAAGGTGATCTGTGCTGCTGTTATGCTGTGCCACGTTCATTTGCTCCTTGAGGAGTTGAGCCCCGGCGGCGGCCACCGCGTGGGGCTTTGGTTGAACAACATGTAGGAAGCGCCCCCCAACATGTTGGGGGTATCCATGCAACGTATGACTACAGGCTGATGTTCGCAACTCCTGACGTCATAAAGCGCCCCGACCCTCGACCTCTTGCTAAAGAGGCAGGAGTCGGGGCGCTTTGCGTATGTTCAGGGAAACCTAAGGCTCATCCGGGCCATCCGGCTCGTCTTCGACGCCCATCATGGCGCGGAGGATCACCATCCACGCCTCATCATCAACTGCCTGTTCCGGCGGGATCTCCTCGTCTTCGTCCATACACAGGAGATACCCCTACTCCATGCGCATCCCCGCTATGCCAAGCATCAGTAGCCCGACGTTGATCAGGAAAAACACGACTCCGAGCCAGAACCCCCACATTGCGAACGCGCGTCCGCGTAGCTGGTGAGTGTGAGTCACCCGCAGTGCGTGGGCACCGGTCAGCGCGGCTCCGGCAGGCAGTAAGGTGGCCATTCCGAACAACGGGAATGTCGTGACCACTCCGAGAATGCCCAGGACGAGCGATGTGACGGCCCAACCGGAGCGGTTCGGGGAATGGGGGTAGGTCATGGTTCTTCTACCATAAGCCTCCCCGGATGAGACTGACGAAGCACCAGGGTTCACGCTGAGACCGTCCCTAGGTCCATCAGCACAGCGATTCCCAGCCGGTCACGATCCGCGCGTTCTTGCTCGCGACGACGCTCCTCCGCGAGCACGTACGGGCGAACCAGAACCGGAGCCGTATCCGCATCCATGTCCATCCCGTGCACATGTTGTGCCCCCTCTTCCGGAGGAACAGTCGGGGCAGGGATATAGGGACGTATCCGGGTCCGCGCGCGTGTGGGCCGTTCGGACTGTTCTGGCCCGGCCACGGTTCTCCCCAGGCGGTGAACCGTGGCCTCATCCCATACGGCATAGGGACGCGCGTGGTCTCCGTTCGAGCTGCGGATCACGCGAAGGATCAGGGCACACAGGTCAAGTAGAATTGTCACGTCAAGCGCTCCCATCGCTTGGCCGGGCCCGGGGAAGTTTGGGCTTCCGCCGGGCCGCTTCGTGTCTAGAGTGCGGTCAAGCCTACCCAACCTGGTACGTACTGTCACGCGCTAGCTCGAACTAGTGAACACTGACTCATGCTGTCTAGGATTGATACGTGGACTTGTATGGCCCGGAACCGATGTACCAGCAGATAGCGCGCGCCATCGCGGCTCGTGTGGAAGATGGTACGTACCCGCCGAACCGGCTTATCCCGTCAGAAGCGGACGTGTGCGAAGAGTTCGGGGTATCGCGGCGCACTGCAAGGAGCGCCTACGCACTGCTTGTTGAGCAGGGATGGATCGTGCGGAGCCCGGGGAAAGGCTCTTACGCACGCGGACATCCGTAGGTTGCCAACCGTAGAAGAGGGCCCCGGTTGGACGGCCCCGGGACCCTCGTTGGGGCATGACTGGGTTACAGCTCCCCGGCCCGCACGTCCAACAGGAACGCCTTCCACTCCGACGCGGAGAACGACAGGTGTCCACGCTCGCGGTTCTGGGTGTCGCGGACGTCCGCCGTGTTCACCGTCTCCCGAACCTCTACACACTCGTTGTTGCCGCCACTGTAAGACGACTTGTGCCACTTATCCATGCTCTAACCCCTTGATCTGCTCTTTGAGTGCTTCAAGCGTCTCATCCGGTCCTACAGCGATGCCCTGTAAGGCTGCAAACCACATCCGGTACCGGGATACGTGCTCGGTAGACGTAACGATCTGACCCTTGTGGGCGCTCTCCACGTACACAACCTCCGGGCCATCGTTAGCTGTGATCACACGAAAAGGCCCGTTGTTGCCAGGGTGACGCGGAGAGTCCGCGGGAACCATTTGCACAGTCAACCGGTCCCGCTCTACCAGGTTCGCCACATGTTCCAACTGTTCCCGCTGGATAGTTCCAGATCCGTAACGACGCCATAAGATCGTCTGATCCACGACAAGCCAGATGATAGGGGTTACCCCATCCGTCATGTGATGTGCTTGCTTCGCTCGGTCCTCCGCGCGACCAGATACCTCGTCAGCGGATAGCCAGGGGGCACCGTACCGGATGAGCGCGCGAGCGTAGTTCTCTGTCTGGAGATACACGGGGAACACAAGACTCTGGTACTCGTACAGGGCATTGGCTTGATGCGTAAGCTCCGTGATCTCGTACCGCCACGCCTCACGCCCGGAGCCCGTCAGCTCGTCCCACAGCCGTTCGAGGCGGCCGTGTCCGATCTCCTTGTCCAGCTCTGCACGTACGCGCGCGGAGGGGACAGCCTGCCCTCGTTCAATGTCTGAGATGTGCGATTTTCCGGCTCCCACTCTGTGGCCTAGAGCCGTTTGTGTGAGGTCTTCTTCATGGCGCAATCGGGACACTTCACGGCCGTACTGCCGTAGTACTCGCTTGTCAGGGGGCATGCGGTTATCTCACCACACCGCTCTAGGGTGTGCGAACCCATTCCACAGAATTCCATGGATCTCGGCATGGTTCCGGAGAAGTGTGTAAGCCCCTTCACCTGCGCACTTCCAGTTGTAATGCTCAAGAAATGGAAGAACCAGCGAACTCGCATTGGAGCGTGATGGGTTTAGGACATTTGGGGCGGTCAGCGTATGGAGTGACCACATGACAAAGCCATTAGCACCGGAGGTTCCGGAGGGGTGGCGCGCCGTGTGGCTCCCCCAGCACGGCGCCTACCTGGCGTTCCTCGACACGGACATGCCTCCGGGAATTGAGCAGCCCGCCGTGTATGGCGAAACGAAAGACGAGACGCTTCACGCGATATACAGACACAAGGAACTAGCGGAGGTGGTCCGAAAGTGGGTCTGGCTCCATGAGGGAGCAGTATGAAAGCTGTTCCTAGGCACAGTCCACGCCACTACCCGGAGTTCAGAGCAGAGTTCGAACCGCGCGGCTGGAGCATCTTCCGGACCGGGGACGCGGACCCAACGGCTCACGGCGTGTTCTGCGCAACCATCCCGGGTGACTGTGTGGCCCGGTATGGGTTCACCGAACACATTCAGGCGAATCCGGAAGTTCTCCGCACGG
This sequence comes from Haloactinospora alba, assembly GCF_006717075.1. Classification (NCBI taxonomy): domain Bacteria; kingdom Bacillati; phylum Actinomycetota; class Actinomycetes; order Streptosporangiales; family Nocardiopsidaceae; genus Haloactinospora; species Haloactinospora alba. The sequence goes on along the minus strand of NZ_VFQC01000004.1, from coordinate 1,349 downwards.
AGCTAGAGCGGACCGCCTCCGCGTTCGAAGCACACACGAAGGTGTGTGCGGAGTGCTCCCGGGCCTTGGAGAACGCCGTTCAGCGCGCTAAAAGCCAGTAAGGGAGGAAAGACGAACGAGCCGACGCCCGCGACGGACGAGGAACGCGCGGACGCGCTGTTTGACGAAGTCTCGGACAGTCTCCGAGACCACAGGGACACGAGAGCGACCAAGGAAGAACTCCGCGCATCTCTCGTCCACGCGGATACGAAGTTTCAAGAGCTACACGACTGGATCGTAGCGGGCAACCCGCTCCCGGAACCATGGCGCGCAGCCCGCTAATCCCCGACAACGCAGAAAGGCAAACTCATGGTGTCTGACGACGGTGTGAAATCCCCCGAGTTGTGCCACGAATGCTACGGCACAGGACGAGAAGAGAGGGGAATAGAAGAGATCATTTGTCCGGCATGCGGGGGCACCGGAAAGTCCTGAGACGGTCCCGACCCCGGGGCCGCGTCGCCACCTTCCCCGCGTCGCGGTCCCGGTCACCACAACGGGAGGAACGAACAACGGAACAGTGAGTAGACCACCGACTACCCCCTACCGGAGGTCTTGTGTCCCTGGATCGTGCGTTTCAGTCAGTGATCATGCAACCCACAACGCTTTGCAATCTCGATTGTTCCTACTGCTACCTCTCCCCTGATGACCGGAAAGCCCGGAGGGAGATGCCACCCGTGGTAGCACGCGCTGTCGCCCGGAGCATCGAAGAACAGGGGACATCCGGTCCGATTGATCTCGTGTGGCATGGCGGAGAACCGCTAGCCCTCCGCCATGATCGCTTCGCGGAGCTGTGCGAGGTATTCGAGCCCTTAACACGCTCCGGAGCGGTGCGTCAGTTCGTCCAGACCAACGCCACGCTGATTGACGACACGTGGTGCGAGTTCTTCAAGCGTCACCGGATCCACGTAGGTGTGAGCTTGGACGGACCGGAGGACGCGAACGTTGACCGGGTCGATTGGTCCGGCCGAGAAGCGTTCAGTCGCGCCATGCGGGGTGTGAATGCACTCAAGCGGAACGCCGTGCCGTTCTCTGTGATCTGCGTGGTAACGGCGGAGACCGTACGGCACCCGGATCGCCTTTTTGAGTTCTTCGAGTCCCTTGGGGCGGAAAGTGTGGGGTTCAACTTCGAGGAGGCGGAAGGAGCGAACGACAGCCGTGACGGCGTCTCACCCGCAGAGGCGCGCCGGTTTTGGCATGCGTTGTTTGCCCGGCTCAACAACGGAAGCACGCTCCGTTCGCGGGATGCCGGGCGTCTATTCACCTACCTCTCGGAGGCTCGGGCCGGCCGCACCGATCCACAGGCAGACGTC
>NZ_VFQC01000003.1:300000-444735 GCF_006717075.1 Haloactinospora alba | reverse complement strand
TCCGCGTCCTCCAGCTCGGCAATGGTGTCCCTCATCGTCGGCCCACACCGGGTCGATGTCGTCGTAGCCTGCCTCGGTCGCGGCGCCGTTGACGGCGTAGTCCTTGTTATCCGGGTCGACGAAGACGACGGCCTCATCGGCTTCGCACCGCAGGGATCCCTCGTCCACGGTCAGCGGCCACGTGAGGTCTCGCTCCTTGAACATGGCCTCGCTGACGTAGCCGTTCTCCAGCCACTCCGGGGGGTCGTCCTCCTGATCGTTCTCGTCGGCGTCCTTATCGCCGGAATCCTGGCCCTCCTCATCCTGCTGCTCTTGGTCCTGGTCGGCCTGGCTGGGGCTGCTGTCGCCGTCGCCGACGACTGTCTGGATGAGGACCGCGAACACTGCGGCGATGAGGAGGGCGCCGGCGCATCCACCGCAGCCGATGCCGAGCTTGGCGCCGGTGGACATGCCGGCCTTCGGCGGTTGCGGAGGTGGGGCGGGGGTGTCATGGGGGCTCCCGTGGCGTAGGCGTACAGACGCGGCGGAGCGGGCGCCACGTGGAGGCTGCGGCACCCCGAAACGAACCGTGCGGGTGCTCGTGGTGAGGCCGCGAGAACGCGGCGAACAGCGCGTTCCTGGCGACTGTTTTCAGAGCGCAGCATCCACAGCACACGGAATCGTGCCACCACGAGGATTCAGCGGGAGAACACCGCATCCTCCACCGCGCCAGGACTCCTCGGGTAAAGAAAACGTGTCACACGGTGATGAGGGGAAATCAACTGCCACGATCGCACCGCGGGGAGCATTTTCCCAGCGTGTTCCGCCGGCCCGGCACCGCCGCACGTACGGAATCCCGGAAATAGCACCCGCACCTCCAGCACCGGGAGGAAAATTCCCTACTAGGATTCCGCGTATGTCCGCAACCGCCGCGGTTCAGGAGTACCAATGCCGGAATCCCTGTGGGTGGAACTGGCCAGTGCGCTTCCCACCCTGCTCTGGGTCGTTTTCGCCTCCGTCGTGTTCCTCTCGTTACGCCGGCCGCTGCTCAACAGGATCGTTCCCCACATTGCGGAGATCAAGGGCCCCGGGCTGGAGATAACCCTGAAGGACGCGGAACAGCTCATCGAGAAAGCGGACGAGGACACTACCGGCGGGGAGTCTCATTCCGCAGAGCCCGACACCGTGAAGCAGCGGCGTTCGGCCGTGAACCGACTGGAACACGCCGCCGTTTACCTCAGGAGCGGCAGGATACTGTGGGTTGACGACATACCGAGCAACAACAGCGCACTGACCAGGTTGTTCACCGAGATGGACATGCGGGTGGACCAGGCCACCACAACGGGGGAGGCGTTGGAGCTCCTCTACCGATATTCCTACGACCTGGTGATCAGCGACATAGAACGGCACGGTGATCCTGGTGCCGGCATCGACATGGTGCGCGAATTCCATCGCGCTGGAATTCGGGTTCCGGTTATCTATCATGCCGCGAAGTTCGATCCCCGTTTGGGCGTGGATCCCATGGTTTTCGCCGGAACCAACTCTCCCAGCCACGTACTCAACTACGTGATCGACATAATGGAGCGACGGCGGCTCGGCGACGCCATGCTGCCGTTCCACAACCGGTGACGAGCAGGGTGGTTCCCGAGTACACGAAACGCGGACTCGGTCACGTCACCCGGATTTTCCGCCGAGCCCTCCCCTACCCGGCGAGCGCGGCCACGCAGAACACCACCAGGCAGCCGCCGCCGGCCTGAAGAATGCGCTGCTACCGGCCCCGGGGAGCCTCTCCACCCCGGAACCGCGAGCCTGGGCCACCTGTCGTTCCCCATGTTCCGCACGGGGGTGCATCTCCTCGTCCCCAGGGCTGGGGCAACTAAGCGAGAGCCGTTCACGTTCCGCCGGTCCGTTGGAGTGGCGACCCGGCTCGCATGGCCAGGTCCCGGTAGGGCAGGGACACTGGTGGCAGCTCCGACAGCTCCAGCTCGGTCTCCGTCCTTGTCAACTTCGTTACCGCTGTTCCGGTGTCAGCGCTGAGGATCTCCACCTCGGCGAACGTGCCGACCTCGACCACCTCGTCGACCGTCACCACCAGGTCGTTCTCTCGGGGGTGGTGATACGTCGTGCGTGTCTTGGCCACCTGGACCAGGTGAACCATACCCAGGGCGGCGAGGAGCTGTTGCGCCTGCTGCGCCTGGCCGTGCGCCAGCTCCGTGTTCACCTCGGTCTTGGAGATCACCTCCTCGGCCGAGTGTGTCGCCGCGTTGGAGGGGGGTTTGTAGGTGAGTTCGGCGAAGTCGTCCCGCTGGCGCAGCCGGAGGCACTCCACGGTGGCCATGAAGTCGACGTCGGGACGCGAGTAGTAATCGTCGGTCTCCGCTACCGGAGTCGAAGGGATCCATCCGTGCTCTACCAGCCGGGTGAGCACTGTATCGGCTCTGCTCCCCAGGTCACGCTTGCGCTCCACCTCGACCGCGTTCATGTGTTCCCTCAGATCCTGTCGCTGATCACCGAATGCACACGAGCGATGTTCTTCTTGCCGCACACTCGCCGTAAGGCTCCCATGCTCTCGGTAAGACCGACAGTGTCGGCCAGGTCACGTACCTCGCACCCATACGTGGCCCTCGGTCGGGTCCAGTAACGGGTCGGCCGGTGAGCGAAGAACGTCCCGGTCCTTGGGATCCGACCGGTTACGAGTAATGGTAACGGGCCTGCAGGAGCACGACGTCATCCCCGGCGACGAGATAGACGATCCGGTGCTCCTCGCTGATGCGCCGGGACCAACTGCCAGCGAAGGCATGGCGCAGTGGCTCGGGCTTTCCTATCCTTCAAACGGGTCCCGGAGAATGTCGTCGATGAGCCGGTTGACACGCTTCAGAGTCGCCCGGTCCGTGGCCAGCCAGTATTTGTAGTCTTCCCAACCGTGGGAGGTGAAGACAAGCCTCATCGTGACAGCGGGTGTTCTTCGTACTCGCCACGACGGGCCTGAGCGAGGCTCTCCAACAGCCGTTGGGCGTTCGCGGGAGAACGCAGCAGGTGCGCGGTCTCCTCCAACGCTTCGTAGTCCTCGCAGGAGACCAGCACCGCATCGCCCCGTCGGGAGTTGATCTCCACGGAGGTGCGGTCGTTGTTGACCTGCTCGATCAGGGGAACAGGTTCTTTCGGGCCTCGGATGCTGTGATCGCCATGGCTACCTCCAACTCGTACAAGGTATGGCACCACTTGGGGCTGCTGGTCTCTACAGGACCGAACGCGCGGTGTCCGAGACGCGAGGCACTCCCCGTTACAGCAGCAACCACCCCCTACCCGGCGAGCGCGGCCACGACGCCCACGACCACGACGAGGGCGGCGGCCACGCAGAACACCACCAGGCAGCCGCCGCCGGCCTGAAGGATGCGCTGCTGCTGGCTCAGGGAACCTTGGCTTTCGGCCCCCTCGGGAGACAGGCCGGACACCTCCCGGATGTCGGCGTCCTGCGCGACACTGATGGTGAGTACGGCCTCCTTCCCTCCGTCGGGGTCCGGCCACGCGGTGAGTACCGGTTCGTCCGCGGTTCCGTCGTCGACGAGCCACCCCGACACCGTGACCCGAACCCCTTCCGGCACCGCCCACTCGGTGAAGTCGACGCGCGCGACACCGATCAGGCCCCGCACGTAGTCGGCGACCTCCGGGAAGCGGGCGTTGACCCGGTTGGTGACCGGGGTGCGCCGGTCGGCGAACGCCCGGGGGTGCTCCTCGGAATAGCGGGTGACACGCACCCGCTCGTGTGTCGTCGCGGTGTCCGGCGCGACCCGGATGCTGCGCTGGCCGTCGGTGAGGTGGAAGGGCGCGCGCGACACCTCCACCACGGGCAGGTGGATGGTTCTGCTGTACCAGGCGCTGCGCGGGTGCACCCGCAGCGCCCACCACACGCACTCGTCCCCCACCAGCGGCGCCCGTTCGGGTTCCGCGCCGCCGCGCAGGGTGGTTCCGGTTACCGAACACAGCCGGGGCTGGCGAGGCTGCGGGTCGTTCCCGTGGAGTTCCAGGGTTTCGCCGACCTCACGCGGGGTGCGGTTCCGGAGTTCCTCCCGCGCCGTCGCCACCCGCCGGCCGCGCTGCAACGCGGCGATCCCGTGTACCAGTACGGACGGCAGCTGCAGCAGGTTCATCCTGTTTCTCCACTGACGGGATCCGGGTGGTCTCCTCCGGCGGGGAACAAACGGCGAGGGTTTCCGCGGTCAGGCCCGCAACCCGTTGAACGCCATCGCGGCGAGCGCGTCGGCGAGCTCGTCGGCCTCCAGGCCGCGGCCCGGGCGGTACCACTCGACGATCGAGTTCACCGTTCCGAACATCAGCCTGCTGGCCAGCGCCGGGTCGATGTCGGGTCGGATGTCCCCCTCCTCGGCACCGTGGCGGACCAGCTCGCTGACGATGTGGTCGAACTCGCGGCGCCGCTCCAGGGCGCGGCGTTCCACCTCGGTGTTGCCGCGCACCCGCAGCAGCAGCGTCACGTGTTCCAGTTCGGCGACCAGTACCCGCACACTGCCCCGCAACACGTGGTCCAACCGGTCGATCGCCGACCCGCTGGTGGCGGCGGGTTCGCGGGTGACAGCGAACAGGGCGTCCAGTGCCCGGTCCAGGGACCGGCGCAGCAGCTCCTCCTTGGCGGAGACGTGGTGGTAGATGGCGGACTTGGTGACGCCGAGGGCGCGCGCCAGGTCACCCATGCTGGTGCCGTCGTAGCCCTGTTCGTTGAACAGCCGCACGGCGACGCGCAGCACGGACTCCGCGTCGTACCCCGGACGGCCGGTACGGCGCGGGGAGGGTTTGTCGGCAGCGCCGGGTGGAGGAGGCATGGTACGGGAATCTACCGCCCCTGCCGGGCCGGCGTCGCCCGCCCCGCCCGGGCGGGGCGGGCAGCGGTGCCGCACGCCACACCGTCACCCGGGGCGCTCGTCGCGGACGCGGGAGGTCTTGCCGGAGGAGCGCGGCAGCGTCCCGGGCGGCACCACCTCCACAGCGGCGCTCACTCCGAGCCGTTCCTTGACCGCGCTGGCCAGCTGCTCCTCTGCGGCCGCGGCCGCCTCGCCCGCCTGCGGCCGGTGCTCCACCCGCACCGTGAGCTCGTCCAGCCGGTCCGGGCGGCGCAGCACCAGCTGGAAGTGCGGCGCGAGCGCGCCGAGGCGCAGCACCTGCTCCTCCACCTGGGAGGGGACGAGGTTCACACCGCGCAGGATGATCGTGTCGTCGCTGCGGCCGGTCACCTTGGCCATGCGGCGGAACGCCGGCCGGGCCGTACCCGGCAGGAGGCGGGACAGGTCGCGGGTGCGGTAGCGCACCACCGGCATGGCCTCCTTCGTGAGGGTGGTGAACACGAGCTCGCCCGCGCCGCCGTCGGGCACGGGCCGCCCGCTGTCCGGGTCCACGATCTCCGGCAGGAAGTGGTCCTCGAACACGTGCGGCGCGTCCTTGGTCTCCACGTACTCGTTGGCCACGCCGGACCCCATCACCTCGGACAGGCCGTAGATGTCCACGGCATGCAGGTCGAACGTGTCCTCGATCTCCCGGCGCATGTCCTCGGTCCACGGTTCGGCGCCCAGGATGGCCGTGCGCAGCGAGGTGGCCCGCGGGTCCGTGCCCCGGGCGCGCAGCTCGTCGGCGATGGTGAGCAGGTAGGAGGGGGTGACCATGATCGTGTCCGGTCGGAAGTCGGCGATCAGGTCGGCCTGCCGGGCGGTGTTGCCGCCGGAGACGGGGATGACGGTGCAGCCCAGCCGCTCGGCGCCGTAGTGGGCGCCGAGCCCGCCGGTGAACAGGCCGTACCCGTAGGCGACGTGCACCTTCTCCCCCGGTTTCCCGCCCGAGGCGCGGATGGCGCGGGCCACCAGCTCGGACCAGGTCGCTACGTCGGCGCGGGTGTAGCCCGCCACGGAGGCTCCGCCGGTGGTGCCGCTGGAGGCGTGCACCCGGACCACCCGGTCCATGGGGACGGCGAACGCGTCGAACGGGTAGGCGTCGCGCAGGTCCTGCTTGGTGGTGAACGGGAAGCGGGTCAGGTCGGTGAGGTCACGCAGGTCGTCGGGGGTGACACCGGCGTCGTCGCACTTGCGCCGGTAGAAGGGCTGGTTCTCGTAGGCGTGGCGCAGCGTCCACCGGAGGTGGCGCAGCTGGTGGGTCTCCAGCTCGTCGCGGGAGGCGCGTTCCATCGGGTCCAGCGGTCCGGGGTCGGGTGCGGCGCCGATGCCGTGCGGCCGGGCGGGGCGGGAGTCGCGGGAAGGGGTGTGGTGGGCCATCGTGAGTGTCCTTTCGCCTCCGGCCCAGGGACCTTGCGTACTGAACGAACGGTCGGTTAGTAATACCGCATAGCGAAGCATTCCCCGCAGGCGTCCTGTCAATAGGCGCACAGCCTCCAGGTTGGGAGAACGGATCGTGGCCACAGCCAGCACGACCCCCGCGGCACTCGCCGAACAGCACCGCACCACCCTCGACGCCGCAGTAGCCGCCATCCACGGGCGGCACTTCTACACCCCCTACCCCGAGTCGCCCAGCCCCAAGGTGTACGGCCAGGAGGCCGCGCCGACCGGGCAGGCCGCCTTCGAGGGCTACCTCGGCGCGGACTTCCCGCTGGACCAGCCCGGAACCAGCGACCGGATCGCCACCGAGCGCTCCCCCTACGGAATCAAGCTGGACGTGCGCTACCCCCGCACCGACACCGAGAGTCTGCTGGCCGCCGCCCGCGACGCCCTGCCGTCCTGGCGCGACGCGGGCCCCGACGGGCGGGCCGGGGTGTGCCTGGAGATCCTGCGGCGGCTGAACGAGCGCAGCTTCGAGATGGCCCACGCGGTGCAGCACACCAGCGGGCAGGCGTTCGTCATGGCGTTCCAGGCCGGCGGCACGCACGCCCAGGACCGCGGCCTGGAGGCCGTCGCCTACGGCTACGACATGATCACCTCCTACGCCGGAACCGTGCGGTGGGAGAAACCGCAGCGCAAGGGTGACCCGCTGGTGATGGACAAGCGGTTCCGCGCGGTGGGACGCGGCACCGCCCTGCTCATCGGGTGCAACACCTTCCCCACGTGGAACGCCTACCCCGGGCTGTTCGCCAGCCTGGTCACCGGAAACCCGGTCATCGTGAAACCGCACCCGGGCGCGGTGCTGCCGCTGGCGATCACGGTCGCCATCGCGCGGGAAGTGCTGGCCGAGGCGGGCCTCGACCCGAACACGGTGCTGCTGGCCACCGAGCACCCCGAGGAGAAGCGCGCGGCCGACCTCGCCCTGCGCCCCGAGGTGCGGATCGTGGACTTCACCGGTTCCACCGCCTTCGGCGACTGGTTGGAGGCCAACGCCCGGCAGGCGTTCGTGAACACCGAGAAGGCCGGGGTGAACGCGGTCGTCGTGGACTCCACCGACGCCTACCGGGGCATGCTGGACAACCTCGCGTTCTCGCTGTCGCTGTTCAGCGGGCAGATGTGCACCACCCCGCAGAACATCTTCGTGCCGCGCCGCGGCGTCGATACCGACGAGGGGCACAAGACCCCCGGGGAGGTCAGCTCCGACCTGGCCGAGGCCGTGTCCCGACTGCTGGAGGACCCCGCGACCGCCACCGGCGTACTCGGCGCGATCGCCAACGAGGACATCCTGCACCGCCTGGAACACGCCGAGAAACTGGGCGAGGCGGCGCTGCGGCCGCACAGTGTCACCCACCCGGAGTTCGCCGACGCGCGGGTGCGCACCCCCGCCATCGTGAACGTGGACGCCGAACAGCGCGAGACCTACGCCAGGGAGCGCTTCGGCCCGGTGTCGTTCGTGATCACCACCGACGACACCCCGGACTCGCTGCGGCTGATGCGCGAGACCATCACCGCGGGCGGGGCGCTCACCGCGAGCGTGTACTCCACCACCGAGCGGGTACTGGAGGCAGCCGAGCAGACCGCGATGGCGGCCGGGGTGAACCTGTCCGCGAACCTCACCGGGCAGGTGTTCGTGAACCAGTCGGCGGCGTTCAGCGACTACCACGGCACCGGCGCCAACCCGGTGGCAACCGCCTCACTCACCGACCCCGCCTACGTCGCCGGACGGTTCAGCTTCGTCCAATCCCGCCGACACGCCTGAGGCAACGTCCCAGCGGTAGAGCCCGTGCCCCGGGGCCGATCTCCAACCCGTCGGCCTCGGGGCACGCCTGAGGCCAATGGCGGGTCCATCCCCGCGTGCGCGGGGAGCATGGACCCTGAAGGTTCTGGCCAAGGACCTGAACGGGTCCATCCCCGCGTGCGCGGGGAGCATGCGGGTGGCGGCGGGGAGTCTTGTACTTCCCGGGGTCCATCCCCGCGTGCGCGGGGAGCATCCATGCTTACCGACCACTGGGAACCCGAGCGGGGGTCCATCCCCGCGTGCGCGGGGAGCATCGTTTTGAAAAAGTCTTTGAAGACGGGGGCCAGGGTCCATCCCCGCGTGCGCGGGGAGCATTCCCCCTCGCGTCCGGTAGCGGTAGCTACTCCGGGTCCATCCCCGCGTGCGCGGGGAGCATTGGTCATCAGCTCGTTCATGCGCTCAGTATGAGGGTCCATCCCCGCGTGCGCGGGGAGCATACGTCGACGTCATCGGCCGCCCGAACCCGGTGGGGTCCATCCCCGCGTGCGCGGGGAGCATCCTCTCTGACCTGGTCTTCTATCTCATGCGCATACCCGTGTGTGCAACTTGTGGATATTTGGACTTAAAACGCAAAAGCATAAAAAACGGGCCACCAGGCAGTAGGACGGTATATAAAGCGAGCCGTCGCCGCGGCAAGGCCAGGAGACCACAACTCCCCTACGCTACGCATGCTTCTCCGCCCAAGATCTTCGCCGCCCAAGCCCACTCCCACCGAGTCCCCGCCCCTCAGGCCCAGTACAGGCAGGGCGACGGCCACCAACAAGCGGGACTGGGCCCCGTTCCTGTCTCGACGGCTCCGCGCCCCAATGCCCTTCAGCCGGTCTCCCGCACCGGGGCTGGCCAGGATGGGAAGCCCGAGCGCGGCCTCGCCGCCCGGATAACAGTTAAGTTTCACTAATTTTGCGGGGATTGTCTCCGCGGCGTGTGGCTTAGTTGGGTTGTGGGAGCGCTCCCAAACGGGGGGAACCGGGACGCTGCAGTGCTGTTCCCACGCGAGAAGAGGACGCGATGTCGAAACACACGCGCGGCATGCGAAGCGTCGCCGCCGCTGTCAGCAGCGGTGCCCTGTTAACGGCCGTCGCCTGCGGCAACGGCGGCGGCGACGGCGGCGATCCGGAACTGGTGATCGAGACCTTCGGCACCTTCGGCTACGAGAAGCTGCTGCAGGAGTTCGAGGAGGACACCGGGATCACGGTCGAGGAACGCACCTACGGAGAGCTCGAGGACTGGAACGAGCAGCTCACCCAGAACCTCTCCGCGGGAAGCGGCCTCGGCGACGTCGTCGCGGTCGAGGAGGGCATCCTCCTCGACGTGATGCAGTCCCAGGACTCCTTCCACGACCTGTACGACTACGGGGCCGGGTCGATGGAGGACCACTTCCTCGACTGGAAGTGGGAGATGGGCCACACCCCCAGCGGCCGGCTCCTCGGCCTGGGCACCGACATCGGCGGCATGGCCGTCTGCTACCGCACCGACTACTTCGAGCAGGCCGGCCTGCCCAGCGACCGCGAGGAGGTCTCCGAGCTCTGGCAGACCTGGGACGACTTCGTCGAGGTCGGTGTCGAGTTCTCCGAGTCGGACGTGGACGCCGCCTTCGCCGACACCACCACCGAGTACAGCAACGCCATCATGCGCCAGTCGGGCGACGTGATGTTCCTCGACCAGGAAAACGAGCTCGTCATCGAGGAGAGCGACTCCGTCGAGCGCGCCTGGGACATCGCCGGACGCATGATCGAGGAGGACCTCACCGCGGAGCTGGAGATGTGGTCCGACGACTGGACCGCCGCCATCCAGTCCGGTGCCTTCGCCACCATGCCCTGCCCCTCCTGGATGCTCGGGCAGATCGAGGAGAACGCCGGCGAGGAAGGTGAGGGCAAGTGGGACGTCGCCCGGGTCCCCGGTGACGGCGGCAACTGGGGCGGCTCCTGGCTCGCCGTGCCCGAACAGACCGACCACCCCGAGGAGGCCGCCCAGCTGGCCCAGTTCCTGACCGGACCGGAGGGGCACCTGGGCGCCTGGGAGGCGCGCAACAACCTGCCGTCCTCCCCCGAGACGCTGCAGAGCGACGAGGTGCAGAACCACACCAACCCCTACTTCAACGACGCCCCGGTCGGGGAGATCTACGCCCAGGGCGCGATGGATCTGGAGCCGACCCACTTCGGCATCGGCCACTTCGCCATCCAGCAGAGCACGAACACCGAGGCGCTGCTGTCCTGGGAACAGGGCCAGGCCGACCGTGAGGAGGCCTGGGAGCAGGCCGTGCAGGACGCCGAACGGATCGCGGAGAACAACTGACACCACCCGGTGGCCCGCCCCGGATCAGGGGCCGGGCCACCGGACCCCGCCGTGACCCCGCCCGCCCCCACGACCGCGAGGATCCCCACGATGAGAGTCCGCAACCGCGGGGCCGCCCCGGACGACGGGAACGCCCCGCCCGCGCGCGGGGCCTCCGCGCCCCCGCCCGACCCCGACCGCGCCGCCCGCCGCTCGCGCCTGTGGTCCCAACTCGACCTGAAACTGTCGCCGTACCTGTTCGTGTCGCCGTACTTCCTGCTGTTCGGCGTCTTCGGCCTGTTCCCCGTCCTGTTCACCTTCTGGATCTCGCTGCACGACTGGGGACTGCTCGCCGGAAAGCAGGAGTTCGTCGGCCTGGACAACTACGCGTTCCTGCTCGGCGACGAGAAGTTCTGGAACGCGCTGGCCAACACGCTGGGCATCTTCTTCCTGGCGATCGTCCCCCAGCTGATGCTGGCGCTGCTGCTCGCCGACACCCTGAACCGCAGCATCCGGCTGCGCGGCTTCTTCCGCGTGGGGATCATCATCCCCTACGTGACCTCCATCGCGGCGATGGCGATCATTTTCGGCCAGCTGTTCGGCCGGGAATTCGGCCTGATCAACTACGGCCTGGAAACCCTCGGCATGGGGGGAATCGACTGGCAGAACAACCGCCTCGCCTCCTGGACGGCGATCGCCGTCATGATCGACTGGCGCTGGCTGGGCTTCAACACCCTGATCTACCTGGCCGCGATGCAGGCCATCCCGCGGGACATGTTCGAGGCCGCCGCCATCGACGGCGCCTCCCGCCTGCGGCAGTTCTTCCAGATCACCGTCCCGATGGTGCGCCCCACGATCATGTTCACCGTCATCATCTCCACGATCGGCCAGATGCAGCTGTTCACCGAACCGGTCATTTTCGGCCAGGGGTACGGCGGCGGCACCCAGGGCCAGTTCCAGACCGTGGCGATGCTGATGTTCGAGGAGGCCATGGGTGCCCAGAACTTCGGCTACGGCTCCGCGATCGCCTGGGTGATCTTCCTGCTGATCGTGGTGTTCGCGCTCGTCAACGTGCTGTCCGTCGGCCGCATCCGCAGCGCGAACTGAGGAGAGGAGACAACTGTTGAGTGCACGCACGCGCACGGCGCGACGCCGGGCCGCACCCGCCACCGGCGGTGCCCGGCAGGCGGGGCCGGTGACCTATGTGGCCCTGTCGCTGACGGTGCTCCTCTCGGTGTTCCCGCTGTACTGGATGGTCGTGATCGCCACCCGCGGCAACGCGGCGATAGCCCAGCGCCCGCCGGCGGTCCTGCCCGGGACGAACTTCGCCGACAACCTGTCCGAGACGCTGCAGAACCCGCAGGCCAACTTCGCGCTGGGACTGCTGAACTCCGCCATCGTCGCCTCGATCACCGCGGTCTCGGTGGTGCTGTTCTGCTCCCTGGCGGGTTTCGCGCTGGCGAAACTGCAGTTCACCGGCCGCAACGTGATCACGCTCGGCGTGGTGCTGACCATGATGGTGCCGGTGCAGCTGGCCGTCATCCCGATGCTGATCATGATGGACACGCTGGACTGGCGCGGGCAGCTGCAGGCGGTCATCGTGCCGTTCATGGTGACCGGCTTCGGCGTGTTCATGATGCGGCAGTACGCCCTGCAGGGCGTGCCGACCGAGCTGATCGAGTCCGCCCGCGTGGACGGGTGCTCCATGACCCGCACGTTCTTCAGCGTCGTGCTCCCGGCGCTGCGCCCCGCGATGGCGGTGCTGGGCCTGCTGACCTTCATGCAGAACTGGAACGAGTTCATCTGGCCGATCGCGGTACTCGGCCCCGACAACCCGACAGTGCAGGTGTCCATCAACCAGCTCAACCAGGGCTACGTCAGTGACTTCTCGCTGATGTTCACCGGGGCGACCCTCGCCACCGCTCCCCTGCTGCTGGTGTTCGTCGTATTCGGCCGCCATCTCATCGGCGGAATCATGGAAGGTGCGATCAAAGGGTGAATTCCCACGACTCTCTCCCCCCGCTCGCCGCTACCCCGGCCACGGAGCCGCACTCCCCCGACCGGTTGGCTGCCGGGTTCCCGCCGGGGTTCGCCTGGGGCGCGGGAACGTCGGCGTTCCAGATCGAGGGTGCCACCCGGGCCGGGGGGCGCGGCGTGAGCATCTGGGACACGTTCGCCGCCGCCCCCGGCAACGTCGCCGACGGCGACACCGGGGAGGAGGCCGCCGACCACTACCACCGCTACGCCGAGGACGTGGCGCTGCTGCGGTCGCTGGGCATCGGCCACTACCGGTTCTCCGTCGCCTGGCCCCGTATCCAGCCCGACGGGACCGGGCCCGCCAACCCGGCCGGGTTGGACTTCTACGACCGGCTGGTGGACGCGCTGCTGGACTCCGGAATCCGCCCCTGGGTGACCCTGTACCACTGGGACCTCCCCCAAGCGTTGGAGGACGCCGGCGGCTGGCCCCGGCGCGACACCGCCCACCGGTTCGCCGACTACGCCGCCCTGGTGCACCAGCGGCTCGGGGACCGGGTGCGTGACTGGATCACGGTGAACGAACCCTGGGTGGTGGCCAACCTCGGCCACGTGACCGGGGAGCACGCCCCCGGCCGCCGCGAACCGGCCGCGGCCGCCGCCGCGGTGCACCACCTCCTGCTCGGCCACGGGTTGACCACCGCCGCCATCCGGGACCAGGACAGCGGGCCGGCCGCCGACCCGCTGGCGGTGGGGCTCGCGCACAACCCCGAACCCGTCCGGCCGCACACCGGCAGCGACGCCGACCGCGACGCCGCGCGCCGCGTCGACGGCACCCGCAACCGGATCTTCCTCGACCCGCTGTACTACGGCAGCTACCCCGCCGACGTCCTGGCCGACCTCGGTGACCTGTGGGACCCGGCGACGGTGCGCGACGGGGACCTCGCCACCATCTCCGCCCCGCTCGACTTCCTCGGGGTGAACTACTACAGCCCCGCGCGGGTCGCATCCGCCCCGGAGGCGGGGGCTGCGGAGGAGGCGCCGGACAGTCCCGCACCGCTGGGGTGGGAGGGGGTCACCGCGGTGAGCAGCGGTCTCCCCCGCACCGACCAGGACTGGGAGGTGGACGCGACCGGGATGACGGAGATCCTCACCCGCATTGCCGCGGACTACCCGGGGGTCGCGCTGTACGTGACGGAGAACGGCGCCTCCTACCGGGACGAAGTCGCCGCGGACGGGGCGGTGCGCGACCCGGACCGCACCGCCTACCTGGCCAGCCACGTGCGCGCCGTCCGGGACGCCGTCGACGCGGGCGCCCCGGTGCGCGGGTACTTCGTGTGGTCGCTGCTGGACAACTTCGAGTGGGCGTTCGGCTACCGTGAACGGTTCGGCGTGGTGCACGTGGACTTCTCGTCCCAGCGCAGGACCGTGAAGGACAGCGGGATCTGGTACAGCCGCCTGGCCAGCGGCGCCGGGGAGGCCGGCGACGACGCCTCGTGACGCCTCCCGGGGGAGGGCGGGGCCACTCCCCCGGGAACCGCGCCGTCCGGGCGTGCACGATGATGGGGATGCGCACGCCCGGGCGGCGCTCGTTCGCGCCCCGGGGAACCACGGGAGGGAGAGGCGTTCGTGAGTGGTCAGCAGCGGCCGACACTGGAGATGGTGGCGAAGCGCGCCGGGGTGGGACGCGGCACGGTCTCCCGCGTCATCAACGGTTCCGCCAGTGTCAGCGAACTGACCCGCAACGCCGTGCTGGGGGCGGTGGCGGATCTGGGCTACGTCCCCAACCACGCGGCGCGCACCCTGGTGACCCGCCGCACCGACATGGTCGCGCTGGTGGTGTCCGAGCCGCACGAACGCATCTTCGCCGAACCGTTCTTCGCCCAGGTCATCAAGGGGGTGAGCGCGGCGCTGAGCGAGCGGGACCTGCAGCTGCTGCTGACCATGGTGGCCTCCGCCCAGGAGCGTGAACGCGCGGGCCAGTTCCTGACGAGCGAGCACGTGGACGGGGTGCTGCTGCTGTCGGAGCACCGCGACGACCCGCTTCCGGGGTGGCTCACCGAGGCGGGGATGCCGTGCGTGCACGGCGGCCGCCCGTTGGGGCGGGAGGGCGCCAGCTACGTCGACATCGACAACACCGGCGGGGGGCGGATGGCCACCCGCCACCTGGTGGACCGGGGGTGCGGCCGGATCGGCACCATCGCCGGTCCGCAGGACATGGTGGCCGGGGTGGAACGGTTGCACGGCTACCAGCAGGCGCTGCGCGAGGCCGGTCGGGAACCCGACCCGGGCCTGGTGGCCGTGGGCGACTTCAGCTACGAGGGCGGGGAGCGCGCCATGCGTGAGCTGCTGTCGGCGCGCCCGGAGGTGGACGGGCTGTTCGTCGCCTCGGACCTGATGGCGTCGGCGGCGCTGCGGGTGCTGCGGGAGGAGCACCGGCGGGTCCCCGAGGACGTGGCGGTGGTGGGCCACGACGACTTCACGATCGCGATGCACGCGGAACCACCGCTGACCACCATGCACCAGCCCGCCGAACGCATGGGGCACGAGATGGCGCGCCTGCTCGCCGAGGGCCTCGCCGGAACAGGCAGGGCCGCCGCGGCGGAACCCGCGGCGGTGGTGCTGGACACCCACCTCGTACAGCGGGAGTCGGCCTGAGGGGTGGGCGCGCTGGCCCTGCCGTCAGCGCTGACCTCGGTGGAGAACGCCTGTCTCCGTCTCACGGTAGGTGTCCTTTGCCGAGATCAGCGCCGCTGGGACATGCCACCCTGTAGCGGCTTCCTTTTCCCCCGGAGGACTCCCATGCCCCCCACGACCGCGCCCGCACCGGACACGACAGAGCGGGCGGTACCGCTGCGCCTGGCTCAGCTGTGCCACACGGTGGGTGGTCGCCGCCTGCTTGACCGAGTGGACCTGGAAACGGAGCGGGGAACGGCGACCGTGATCACCGGCCCCAGCGGTTCGGGCAAGAGCACGCTGCTCTCCTGCGTCCTGGGTCTGAGCACTCCGGATGCCGGGAGTGTGCGCGTACTCGGCAACGAGGTCACCCGGATGCGACGGCGCGGGTTGGCCACCATGCGCGGCCGGGACATCGGAATGGTGTTCCAATCCGGGGAGCTCCTCCCGGAACTCACCCCGACGGAGAACGTGGTCCTCGCCGGACTGTTGGCGGGACTCGACGCGGACCACGCCAACGAACGGGCCCGCCGACTGCTGGCCGAGCTGGAGGTCGCCACCACCGCCGAGAGCACCACCTCCCTGTCCGGCGGTGAGTACCAGCGCACCGCCGTGGCCCGGGCGCTGATCACCGACCCGCCCCTCCTCCTCGCGGACGAACCCACCGGCGCCCTCGACCCCGACACGCACGACACGGTCGCCGACCTCCTCTTCTCCCTCCCCCAGCAGCGGGACTGCGCTCTTGTCGTCGTCACGCACGACCGGGACATGGCCGCCCGGGGCGACACCGTGCTCCGGCTGCGCGGTGGCCAGCTGGAACGGGTGTCCCCATGAGCCGAGCCACCCCTCCGCGACTGGCACGTTTCCTCGTCCGGCTCGGAAGCTCTGCCACGGGCCGCGGCCCCACGGAACACACCCGGGTAGTTGTTCTCGCCGCTGCCACCGCGGCTCTCACCGCAACCGTGCTGGGATTGGTGGCGATCTTGGCCACCTTCGAAGGACGGGACCTACGCGAGGCGCAGCGCCAACCCCGGATCACGGACACGACCGAGCAGGCCGTCGCGTGGTGGGGCGAGCGTCCCGACAGTGTCACGCGGGAGCAGCATTCGGTCGTCTACCTGGACCCTGTGGACCGCGATGCGGACCCGCCTCCGGGTCTGGACGAGTGGCCCGAGCCGGGCGAGGTCCACATGTCGCCGGCTCTCGCACGGGCCGAACCCGGGATCGGCGAACGCTACGGCGACCCGACCGGAACGATCGGACCGCGGGGGCTGCTGTCCCCCACCGAACGCCTCGCCTACGTGGGGCTGCCCGACGGCGCGACGGTCCCCGAGGACTGGATGTATCCCATCCGCGGCTTCGGGCCGCCGGGCTCCTACCCCTTCGGCGAGAACATCACCATCACCCCGGCCGCGCCCGCGCTCATGGTCGCGTCGTACGTGACACTCGTGCTGCTGCCGGCGGGGACGCTGTTCGTCGTCGCCGCCCGGTACGCCGCCCGGGGGCGGGACCGGCGCGCCGCACTACTCACCGCGTTGGGCGCGCACGCCCGGCACCAGTTCCTCACCGGCGCGGCCGGTTGCCTCCCGGCCGTCCTCGCCGGCACCGCCGTGGGCGCCGCGTTCGCGGCACCCCTACTGCTCACCGACACCGCGGTTCCTGGGATCGACTACACCGTTCGGGGCGGCGACCTGCGCCGCGTGTGGTGGGCCGTGCCGGCGGCGGTGGCCGGATCCGCCCTGACGGCGGTTCTCGGTTACGCCATGCTGCACGCCCGCCGAAGCCAGCGCGGTGTGACCCGGCCGCGCCCCGCGTCCGACCACGTCGCGACGTGGAAACTCGGGGTTTTCGCGTTGGGAACCACACTCGCCTCCGGTGCCGCCCTCCTGCCGCCGGGGAACTGGTGGACCATTCCTGTCTACGCCGTGGGGCTGTTGTGCGCGCTGGCTCTGGCGCCGTCGGCCCTGGCCGCCGCGTTCGCCCGGCTCGGTTCCGGTATCGCCCGGCGCGGAGCCCGCGCGGGACGGCCCACGTGGCTCGTGGCCGGGCGCTGGTACCACCACCGTCCCGGCACGCTCGCCCGACTGGTCGCCCCGGTCGTGATCGGTGTGGTCACGGTGGTCAACATCCAGTACTTCGCCGTGTCGGACACGCCCATGACGGTGCAGGCACGCGAGGCCAACGAGCGCGTCGGGGGATCCGCCCTGTTGGTGTCGGCCCACGAGCTGGACGAGCGGCGCGTGTCCGAGGCCGTCCGGGAGCTGCCGGACCGGGCGCGTGCGGCCGGGTTGGTCACCGCCTCACAGGACCGTGGGAGAACGACTCTGCGCGCGCCGTGCTCGGTGCTGCGGTCACTGCGGTTGGAGTGCGCCACCGACCCCGCCCCGATCACCAGCGACGCGGGAGACATGCGGGTCACCGAACTGTTGCGCTGGCAGGTCACGGACAGCGCCCGGGTTCGTGCCGGTTCCACCGTTCCCGACGGTGGCCAATTGGACCAGCTGGTCGTGCTCTCCCCTACCGAACAGCCCCTGTCCCGTTCCCGAGTGCACACCGCTGTCCAACCCGTGCTCGGTCCCACCACCCAGGTGGACGAGTTGGCGTCGTTCGAGCGCAGCGCGGCGAACGCGCGCCTGTCCGAGTGGGGGGTGCTGTTGGGAACCTATGGCTTGGGACTGCTCGCCGCCGCCGGGGTGGTCAGCGCGGGGGCGAACGTCCTGGAGGCGGGGCGCGTCATGGCACCGGTGAGCGCGCTCACCGGACGGCGACGGTGGCATGTCGGTACCGCCGTAGCGGTTCTCACCGTTCCCATGTCGGTGGCCGCGGTCATGGCGTCAGGGTTGAGCGTGCCGCTGGGCACGGTGATCCAGCAGAGCCGCCAGGTGCCGGTGACCCCTCCCGACACGTTGGCCGGTATCACGGTCGGTGCGGTCGCGCTGGCGCTCGCCGCCGGTGTGGGGGCGGGAATGGTGACCGCTCGGACAGCCGCAGCCTGGCGTCCCGGTCAGGAGTGAGCTTCCGGACAGTGGTGCGCCCAGCGAGGTACCGAACACCCTCGTCCTGGCGCTCACCCACAGCCTGCTGTGGGAAGGACCACCAAGGGGTGTGCTCCGGCCCTTCCACCATTGCCGAACTCGGCCGAGGTCACTTACCAGCAGCGGGGACGAGATGCCTCTCCCACAGTTCGGCGCCGCCGGGATACGCCGCACTGCGGGGATTGGCCCCCACCGCGCCCGCTACCATGTGACTCCCCGCACCGGCTGGCGCCGCGGCGAACAGCGCCGGCACCCCCTACGGACAGCGAGGACCACGAACGCATGGCAGCACGAGCAACCTCCTCCGTCCTTGGCCGAACGATCAGGTCCGTCCTTGTCGGGCTGCTCGCTTTCCTCGCCATAGCGGTGTTCGCCGTACTGGGCGGTGGACTGGCCATGCGCGACACGCTGTACGTACTCGTGTTCGTCGTCCTCTGCTGCTGCCTCTACGTCGCCTTCCCCGCGCTACGGGCGAAACGCGACGGAGGAGAGGAATCCTGACCTCCCGCAGCGTCTGTCCGCACGCCAGGGCCACACTCCCGGCACCGGTGCGTGAGGAGTCGGAGGGGGAGCGTCCCGGGCGACCCCCGTGTTCACCTTGGCCGCGTGCGGGGCTCTCCTAGCTCCGCCGAGGACCACTCGCCGGTTCCGAAACTCGGAACCGGAGACCCAGGGTAAGCATGCCTGAGGACGTTTAACCCGCTTTACAGACGGCCGGGACAACGCGTGCGCGCTGTCGCGCCGCCGCCCTCAGCGACGCGGCGGCCAACCGGCTGACGAACACGGTCAGCGGCTTCTTCCGCGAGCGGAAACAGGAGGACATCCGCTCGTTCGTGATGGTCCAGATCCACGAGACCGCCGAGAACGGCTACGCCGTGGGCGGGGAGATCATCGGTTAGCACCGCTTCCCAGGCGGGTCCCGCACGGGAAGCGCGGCACCGCCGGCCACGGAACGCCCCGCCCGCGTCCGGGATGTGTCACGCGGCAACGCCGGGTGCCGACGCCGCTCCGCGCCCGCCGGCACCCCGCTTCGGCGCTCACGCGTCGTGGACCTGGCCCTCGCGCTGCACCACCGGTGGCTGCACCGACCAGGCGAAGTTGATCCACCGGTCGGTGCGCTTCCACACGTAGTCGCACTTGACCAGGGACTGCGGCTTCTCGTACACGACCGCGGTGCGCACCTCGGCCACGTGCTCGGCGCAGAAGTCGTGCACCAGCTTCAGGGTGGAGCCGGTGTCAGCGACGTCGTCGGCCACCAGGACCTTCTTCTCGCTCAGGTCGACGGTGTCGGGGACCGGCGGCAGGAACACCGGCATGTCCAGCGTCTCCCCCACACCGGTGTAGAACTCCACGTTCACGACGTTCAGGTTCTTCACTCCCAGCGCGTAGCCCAGACCGCCGGCCACGAACAGCCCGCCGCGGGCGATCGACAGGATGATCTCGGGCTCGTACCCGTCGTCGGCGATGGTCTGCGCCAGCTCGCGCACGGCGGTGCCGAACAGGTCGTAGGTCAGGTGCTCGCGGCCGTCGTCGCTCACGCGTATCTCCCTGGATGCCGTATGTCGAGTGCGGTGGCGGGACCCGGGTGCGCCCAGCCAGGGGTGCCCGTCGCTTTCCGGGCACGGTGCCAACCACGGAACCCGTCGAGGCGGGGCCGAACCACGCCGCCTCCGGCGGAAGCGCCACTCCTGGTGCGCCCGGCGGCAACGGGGAACAGCGTGCTGGTGTTGACCCTGGCCAGGGTACCGCCGACAGGGGTGCGGACACGGCACCGTCCGGCCGCTTCTAGGCCCACCCAAAGCCGGATCCGCCCCCTCCGCCCCGGACAGGACCGGTTCCGCTCCCGTCGTGACATGGCCAACGGCCGCCCCTCCCCGCGGGGACCGAGCCCCGGCGGGAGCACGCATTGACTCCCACCTCGCCTCCGCAGTATTTTCTAACTGAACGGTCGGTAAGTAAGTGCGGGACGCGCACCGGAGGCCCGGCATGACCATCACCGAGGACACCCAACACACCGGCGACGGCGGGTGGCGCGAGCGTTTCGACGCGATGATCGCCGCCGACGAGCGCATCGAGCCCCGCGACGACATGCCCGACGACTACCGGGACACCCTGGTGCGCCAGATCGCCCAGCACGCCCACTCCGAGATCATCGGGATGCAGCCCGAGGCGAACTGGATCACCCGCGCCCCCAGCCTGAAACGCAAAGCCGTCCTCCTCGCCAAGGTCCAGGACGAGGCCGGCCACGGCCTGTACCTGTACAGCGCCGCCGAGACCCTGGGCACCAGCCGCGCCGAGATGCTGGACCTGCTGCACGAGGGGCGGCAGAAGTACTCCTCCATCTTCAACTACCCCACCCTCACCTGGGCCGACGTGGGGGTGATCGGCTGGCTCGTGGACGGCGCCGCGATCACCAACCAGGTGCCGCTGTGCCGCTGCTCCTACGGCCCCTACGCCCGCGCCATGGTGCGCATCTGCAAGGAGGAGAGCTTCCACCAGCGCCAGGGGTTCGAGATCCTGCACGTGCTGGCGCGCGGCACACCCGCCCAGCGGGAGATGGCCCAGGACGCGGTGAACCGGTGGTACTGGCCGTCCCTGATGATGTTCGGACCGCCCGACGCCGAGTCGGCCCACTCCGACACCTCGATGGCCTACGGGATCAAACGCTTCTCCAACGACGAGCTGCGGCAGAAGTTCGTGGACATGATCGTGCCGCAGGCCGAGGCGCTCGGCCTCACCCTTCCCGACGCCGACCTCGTCTGGAACGAGCGGCGGGGCCACTACGACTTCGGCGAGATCGACTGGAGCGAGTTCAAACAGGTCCTCAAGGGCAACGGCCCGTGCAACCGGCAGCGGCTGGAACGCCGCCGCGCCGCGCACGCCGACGGCGCCTGGGTGCGGGAGGCGGCACGCGCGCACGCCGCCAACCGGGCAGCGCGCACGCGAGAGGAGGCGACACCGTGACCGATGACGACACGGGGCAGCGGAGCCACGACGACACCCGCGACTGGCCGCTGTGGGAGGTGTTCGTACGCGCCCGGCGGGGAATGTCGCACGTACACGTGGGCAGCCTGCACGCCGCCGACGCCGAGCACGCCCTGTACAACGCCCGCGACCTGTACACCCGCCGGGGCGAGGGAGTCAGCGTGTGGGTGGTGCCCTCGGCGCGGATCACCGCCTCCGCGCCGGAGAACAAGGCGTCCTTCTTCGACCCGGCGGACGACAAGGTGTACCGGCATCCGACCTTCTACGAGGTACCGGAAGGGGTCGAGCACCTGTGAACGCAGAGGACGCCCCCGACCGCGTCGGGGCACGCGCCGTCACCGCCGACACCGCCGCCGTGTCCTACCTGCTGCGGCTGGGCGACGACGCCCTCGTCGCCAGCCACCGGCTCGCCGAGCTGGTCACCCGAGCGCCCCAGCTCGAGGAGGACGTGGCGCTGTCCAACATCTCCCTGGACCTGCTGGGCCAGGCCCGCCTGCTGCTGAGCTACGCCGGCCGGCTGGAGGAACAGCTCACCGGGGTGCTGCGCACCGAGGACGAGCTGGCCTACCTGCGCGACGAGAGCCAGTTCGTCAACTGCCGCCTCGTGGAGTTCCCCAACACCGACTTCGCGCACACCGTCGCGCGCCAGCTGCTGTTCTCCGCCTACGCCGTGGAGCTGTACACGGCGCTGGGCGGCTCCACCGACGGTGAGCTCGCCGGCATCGCCGCCAAAGCCGTCAAGGAAGCCGCCTACCACCGCGACCACGCGGCCCGGTGGACCGTGCGGCTCGGCGACGGGACCGGGGAGAGCGCCCGCCGAATGACCCGGGCCCTGGAGGCGCTGTGGCCCTACACCGCCGAGGTGTTCGCCTCCGACGGGGTGGCCCGCGCGGTCTCCGGCACCGGTTTCGGCACCGACCCCGCCGGGCTGCGCCCCGCCTGGGACGCGTTCCTGGACGGGGTGCTCGCCGAGGCGGGGCTGCAGCGCCCGGCGGTCGCCCCCGTCGCCGGCCTGGGCGGGCTGGGCGGCCGCGACGGGGTGCACACCGAACCGTTCGGCTACCTCCTGGCCGAGATGCAGCACCTGCACCGTTCCCACCCGGGAGCCCAGTGGTGACCCGCGTCCCCGATCCCCGCAGCGCGGAGGAGGCGCGCGGCATCGCCGCCGAGGTGCGCGACCCGGAGCTGCCCATGGTGAACCTCGCTGACCTGGGCATCCTGCGCCGGGTGGAGTGTGACGCCGCGGGGACCGTCACGGTGACCGTCACCCCCACCTACGCCGGGTGCCCCGCCATGGACGCCATCCGCGACGACATCCGCGCCGCGCTGGCCGAGCACGGCTACACCAGCGTCGAGGTGCGCACCGAACTCACCCCGGCGTGGTCGACCGACCGGATCACCCCCGAGGGCCGCCGCAAACTCGCCGAGCACGGGATCGCGCCGCCCACGGGCGCGGCCCCCGCCGGCGGCGGCCGCCGGGTGGGGGTGGAACTGTCCGTGCGCTGCCCGCACTGCGGCTCCCTGGACACCCGGGAGGTGAGCCGGTTCGGCTCCACCGCCTGCAAGGCCCTCTACTCCTGCGGCTCCTGCCGCGAACCGTTCGACCACGTGAAACCGTTGTAGCGGGGGGACCATGACCGCCGAGACCGGGGAGCGCACCACCGGCGCCGCCCACCAGGGCACGTTCCACCCGCTGGCGGTGGCAGCCGTCGACCGGCTGACCGAGGACTCGGTGGCCGTGACGTTCGACGTGCCGCCGGAGCTGGCCGAGACGTTCAGCTTCACCCAGGGGCAGCACCTCACCCTGCGGTGCGTCCTGGACGGCCGCGAGGTGCGCCGGAACTACTCCATCTGCTCCCCCGCCCCCGACGGGCCGCTGCGCATCGGGGTGAAACGGCTCCCCGGCGGGGCCTTCTCCCAGCACGCCACCACGGCGCTGCGGCCGGGCGACGTGCTGGACGTGCTCCCGCCGACCGGGCGGTTCAGCACCGCGCTGGAACCGGAGTCGGCCCGCAGGCACGTGGCCGTGGCCGGCGGCAGCGGCGTCACCCCGGTGTTCTCCCTGGTGGCGACCACGCTGGCCGCCGAACCGCGCAGCACGTTCACCCTGGTGTACGCCAACCGGTGGGCGCGCGACGCGATGCTGCTGGAGGAGCTGCAGGACCTCAAGGACCGCTACCCGAGCCGGTTCCAGCTGCTGCACGTCCTCAGCCGCGAGGCGGGCGAGTCGCCGCTGTGCAGCGGCCGCGTGGACGCGGACAAGCTCGCCGAGCTGTTCGCCACCCTCACCCCGCCCGGCGACGTGGACCACTGGTACCTGTGCGGGCCGGCGGGAATGGCCGAGACGGCCCGCGCCGCGCTGGCCGAACGCGGTGTTCCGGCCGGCCGCGTCCACACCGAGCTGTTCCGCGTCGACGACGACGCCCCCGCCCCCCGCCCGGCGGAGACACCCGCGGGTGGGGGGCGCCGGGTGACGTTCACCCTCGGCGGCCGCACCAGCACCGTGGACATGCCGCCCGACGCGGACGCGCGGGTGCTGGGCGCGGTGCTGCGGGCCCGCGACGACGCCCCGTTCGGTTGCCGCGGCGGGGTGTGCGGCACCTGCCGGGCCCGGTTGCGCGAGGGGCAGGTGGACATGGCCCGCAACTACGCCCTGGAACCCGACGAGGTGGCCGCGGGCTACGTGCTGACCTGCCAGTCCCGCCCGGTGACCGGCAGTGTCACCGTGGACTACGACGCCTGAGACGACCTTCGGGTGTGACACGCCGGCGAATCGGGTGAACATCTCCCCGTTTATCCCGAAACACACAGGCAAGCCGCCCCATCAATGTGGATAAGGGGCGTGTCGGTGCTTGCCATCCGACGTCCCGAATCGCCGAGCGCTGGTTCCTCGTCCGCCGAGCGACGGGACAGGGGCCGGCGCACTCTTCGGGGGGACACTATGATTCGTGCCCGGACTGCCGCGGGTGTGGCGTGCAGCGCCGTGCTGGTGCTGGGAACAGCCGCCCCGGTGTCGGCGGAGAGCATACCCTCACCGCCACCGGACCTGGACTGCTCGGACATCTCACAACGCAACTTCGACGTGAGCGAGGGCGACCCGCACAACTTCGACGCCGACGGCGACGGCGTCGGATGCGAGGAATTCGAGGACGAGGAGGGGCCCGACGAGCCGGTGGACCTGCCGGTCTCACCACCGCCTCCGGATCTGGACTGCTCGGATGTCACCTCGGACAACTTCGAGGTGAGCGAGGGCGACCCGCACAACTTCGACGCGGACGACGACGGCATCGGATGCGAGACGTCCGAGGGCGGCGCCGGAACCGACGGTGAGGACGATGGCACCGGTGACTCCGGCGACGGATCCGACGGCACGGACGGGACCGACGAGGAGGCGTCCGGCGGCGACGGTACCGACCAGAACGGCGCCGCCGACGGCGACGGGATGGAGGAGACCACCGAGGACACCGCGGACGGCGCCACACCGGAAGGAGGCGTCGCCACCGGCGGCGGGGGCTCGGACAACGCCGCCAACGCCCTGCTGGCCGGTGTGGGGGCTGCCGTCCTCACCGCCGTCGCCGGAGCGTTCGGCCTGGCACGGCGTCCGGGACGCAGCGGGTGAACCGTGACGTCTCGTAGGACACGCCGCGGCCGCCGTGGCTCCAGTGTCACGGCGGCCGCGGCGTGCGCGGCTATCGGCGCGGGTTCGCTCCTCACCGGAGCTGTCAGCGCGGACGATCCGCCACGTCGTGTCGCCGAGACCGCGGTGTCCGCCTCCCAATCGCCCCCCACAACGCAGTGGACCGGCGGGGACGGCGGGACGCGGCCGCTGTCCAGGTCCGAGCCCGTGGCCCTCGCCATCCCGGAGATCGGACTGCGCACGGACCGGCTGGTGCGGCTCGGTCTCACACCGGCGGGTCGTCTGGAGACGCCGGAGGACTGGCAGGCCGTCGGGTGGTACGGGAACGGAACCGCACCCGGAGAGAGCGGCCCCGCCGTCCTCGCGGGACACCTCGACTCCACCACGGGTCCGGCCGTCTTCCACCGGTTGGAACAGCTGCGGCGCGGCGACACCGTCACGGTCCAGCGCGGCGACGGGACAACCGCCGTTTTCACGGTCCACGACACCGGCACCCACCCGAAGGACTCCTTCCCCACCGACCGGGTGTACGGGGAGACCGACCGAGCGGAACTGCGCCTGATCACCTGCGGCGGGGACTTCGACGAAGGCACCGGCCACTACGAGGACAACACCGTCGTCTACGCCCACCTCACCGGTGTGCGGGACCGGAATTGAGGACGCCCTTCCCCGCCGCGGGAAGCGCCGTGCACGTTCCCCGGACGGGGCCCGACGCGGTCGCGGCATGCGGCGCGGCGGGATGTGCGGCACCTACCGGGACCGCCCGGTGGCCGGCGCCGTCAGCGGGACTCCGCGCCGTCTCCGAAGACGCGCGCGAGGTGGTAGCGCAGCGTGGACCGGGCGTCGCGGAACGGGAGGCGGCCGAACGCGACCTCGACGCCGAGGCTCTCCGCCAGTGACCAGATGACGCGGCTCTCGTGCTCGGGGTCGAGGTCCGAGCGTGCGCGCCCCTCAGCCTGGGCCGCGCGCACCGTCTCGGCCGCGAAGGAACGCAGCTCGGCGTCGTCGCCGAAGAGCAGCCGGGCCACCTCGGGGTCGTGGGCGGCGCGCGGGTGGTAGGCGACACTGACGCGTATCGCCTGCCGGGTGTCGGGGTCCTCGCCGGTCATCTCCTCGAGCACGGCGCGCAGGGTGTCCTCGCCGCCGGCCGGTTCGGGCAGGCGCCCCAGCCGCTGCTCGACGCGCGCCCGCATGCGCTGCTGGGCCAGACGCAGGCCGTGCAGAAGCATCTCCTCCCTGGTGCGGAAGTAGTACTGCACGCGGCCCATGGACACGTGCGCCTCCGCCGCGACCTCGCGCAGGCTGACCGACTCCAGTCCGGAGCGTTCCGCCAGGCGCCACACGGCGCGGGCGATGTCGGTCTTCTGCTGTTCGGTGTCGACCTTGCGGGGCACGGGACCAGCGTAACAATGCGACCGCATTGCCATCGCCGGCACTCCCTCATACAATGCGACCGCATTGGAAAAGAGGGAGGAAAAACATGCGGACTCTCGACGCTCTCCAAGGCGTGGTGGCGATCGCGGGCATCACCGTGGGCGTCATCCCGCTGGCGCTGTGGATGCTGAACGGGAAGCACAGCGGGGCCTTCCGGCTGCTCTTCGGCAGCCCGGACGCACCGATAGCCTACACGATCCCGCTGCTGGTCATAGCCGCGTGTGTGGCTCTCATCGCGCTTCTGGAACGGGCGAAGAGGTCGTCCTGACCCCCGCTCCGGGAAGCTGCTCGGGCAGGCCCCGGCCGCAGTCGCGGCACGCGGCGCGGCGGCGCACCACGTAGGCGGCGGTGGCCGCCCCCAACGCCAGGCCGCCCGGCAGCAGCGCGGCGAGGGCGGCGACGTGCACCCACGCCTCGCCCACCGGGGTGGTGACCTCGCCCAGCAGGAGCGCCATCGAGGCTCCGCGCCCCTGGGCGGTGAACCCCAGCGCGACGACTCCGGCCGGCAGGGCCGCCAGCGACACCGGAACCCGCCGGCCCGCCAGCCCCACCATCCAGCGCGGGAACCGCACTCCCCAGTCGCGCACCAGCCCCAGCATGAGCACCACGCCGCAGAGCGCGGCCGTGCCCAGCCCGACCCCGACGGCGATCATCCCCGGTTCGGCCCGCAGCGTCTCCCACCCGGACGCGTCCATGGCCACCGGTAGGCCCACGACCCACGGCAGGCGCAGCGCCGGATAGACCAGCGTGCCGGCGGCGGCGACCGAGACGGCCACCCGCCCCGCCCGCAGGGCGCGGCCACGGGTGGCGCGCTCCCGCGACGGCGTCCAGTCGGCGCCGCGCCCGCAGGAGACGCAGGCGCCGCGCACCTCCCGCCCGCGGGTGAGCGCCGCCCACCCCCACAGCAGCCCGCCGAGGACGCAGTGCAGGACGAAAGCGTGGCCGGGCGTGGCCACGGTGGCCACATACGCCGACCACATCCCCGGAACGAACACGCCCAGGACCGGTGCCACCAGGCTGTAGCCGAGCAGGGCGAGCAGGGCGCCGTGCACCAGCAGCACAGACGTCACCGCCGCCGTCGCCCATACCCACACCAGCACGGCCCGCCGCGCCGCCGGCCGACTGGGCCCGCGGAGGGCGAGGACCGCGCAGGCCGCACCGGCGAGTCCCAGCGCCAGCACGACCCGGGTTCCGGCCGCCGGCCCCGCCGCGGTGAGCACCGATCCCGCCCAACCGCGGTCGGCGAGGGAATCGTAGGGGTGCGGGACCACCCCGTTGGCCCAGGCGAGCGCGAGGACGACCGTCCCCGCCGACCAGGCCAGTGCCGACCACAGCGGCCACCGTGCCCGCCACCCCCGCCGCGGGTGCGGCCGGGGGTGGGCCGGACGCTGTCCGGTGTCCGGAACCATCGCGCGCCCCCTCTGCTTGGGAAGAGTTCCTGTCACGTCCCCACCGTCGCCGGGGCGCCGGGCCGGACACCTCCCGCCACGGGGGGATATCCCGTGCCGGCCTCCCCCGCGCGGGGGAGGCCGCTTCCGGGAGCGGCGTGCCACGATGCTGCCGTGGGAACCGTCCGACGCGTCACCGCACCGCTGCGCAGCGCCGCCACCTACACCCGGTGGGTGTACCTGCTGCTGGGCGGGGTGTTGTTCGTCCCGTTCTACGTGGCGGTGCTGGTGGTGCTCTCCCTGCTGGCCCCCGGAACCGGCGCGGGCGCGCCCGGGGGCATCGGAGCCCCGGCGGGGCTGGTGGCGGCCGCCGCGGCGGCGCTGCTGGGGGCGGCCGCAGTGTGGCTTCCCGGCGTCGCGAACGCGCAGTCGCAGGTCACCCGGGCACTGGTGGGCGGGCGCCTCGCGGAGGAGCCGCGGACGCTGCCGACCCACCGGCTGCGCGCTGCCGCCGGGTTGGCCGCGCACCTCCTGGTGGGGTTCGTGCTCGCCCTGGTGACGATGGTCGCGCTGACGGAGGCGGCGGTTCTCGCCCTGCTGCCCGTGTCCGCTCCCGGACCGGTGCAGCAGAGCCCGCTGCTGCCGGCGTGGTCGGCGCCGCGGGGGCCATTGCGCTGGTTCGGCCCCGCCGCCGGGTTGGCGGTACTGGCTGCCCTGGTCTACCTGGCGGCGTTGCTGGGGGCGGGCGCGGCCCGGCTGGCTCCGCTGTTCCTCGGCCCCTCTCCCGCGGACCGGCTGGCCGCCGCCCAGGCCCGCGCGGACCGGCTCGCCGAACGCAACCGGCTCGCGACCGAGCTGCACGACTCGGTCGGCCACGCCCTGTCCGTGGTCGCGCTCCAGGCGGGCGCCGCGAGCCGGGTGCTGGACAGCGACCCCGAGTTCGCCCGCCGGGCGCTGTCGGCGATCGCCGAGCGGGCGCGCGGCGCCAGCGCCGAACTCGACCACGTCCTCGGCGCGTTGCGGGACGACGCCCCGGCGCCCGCCCCGCAGCACACCCTCCACGACCTGCCGCGGCTCGTGGAGTCCGCCCGGGCGGCGGGAGCGCGGGTCGAGCTGTACCACGAGGGCGACGCGGCGGACGTGCCCGCGGTCGTCTCCCGGGAGGCCTACCGTGTCTGCCAGGAGGGGATCACCAACGCGCTGCGGCACGGCCGCCCGGACCCCTCCGGGGTGGTGGCCGTGCGGGTCGGCGTGCGTGTCGGGGAGGAGTCGCTGGTGCTGACCGTCACCAACCCGGTACGGTCCGGCCGTGTCCGCGGACGGGCCGGTGGCGGTTCCGGGACACGCGGTATGGCGGAGCGGGTCCGGCTGCTCGGCGGCGGACTGCGGTCCGGCGCCGAGGACGGGACGTGGCGGTTGGAGGCGCGTTTGCCGTGGGGAGGCGACCGGTGATCGGTGTGGCGCTGGTCGACGACGAGGCCATGGTGCGGGCCGGGCTGGGCGCGCTGCTCGGGGCGGAGCCCGACATGCGCGTGGTCGGCGAGGGCGAGGACGGCGCGGGGGTGGTGGACCTGGTGCGCCGCACCCGTCCGGACGTGGTCCTGATGGACGTGCGGATGCCCCGCGTGGACGGGATACGCGCCACCTCGTCCCTGCTGGCCGCGCTGGACGCGCCGCCGCGGGTGATCGTGGTGACGACGTTCGAGAACGACGAGTACGTGTACGGGGCGCTGCGGGCGGGAGCCTCCGGGTTCGTGCTGAAACGCAGCCGCCCCGAGGACATCGTCTCCGCCGTCCGGCTGGTGCACGGCGGCGACGCGCTGCTGTTCCCGGAGGCGATCCGGTCGCTGGCCGCCGCGCACTCCCGCGAGGACCCCCGGGCGGTGCGGGCGGTGGCCGCGCTGACCGAGCGGGAGGCCGACACGCTGCGGCTCGCAGCCCGCGGGCTGAGCAACGCCGAGATCGCCGAGCGGCTTGTGGTGGGCTCGGAGACGGTGAAGACGCACGTGTCCAACGTGCTGGCCAAGCTCGGGG
This sequence comes from Haloactinospora alba, assembly GCF_006717075.1. Classification (NCBI taxonomy): domain Bacteria; kingdom Bacillati; phylum Actinomycetota; class Actinomycetes; order Streptosporangiales; family Nocardiopsidaceae; genus Haloactinospora; species Haloactinospora alba. The sequence continues at coordinate 415,186 of NZ_VFQC01000003.1, read as the reverse complement.
TGCGGGACCGCACCCAGGCGGTCGTGGCCGCTTACGACGCGGGGCTGGTCCGTCCCGGCGTCCGTCGGGAGTATGGGGGGTGACGGCGGCCGCGCGGGGCGGGCGCCGCGGACGGTGTGCGAAGGAGGCGGTGCGGATGGTCGCGGCACCACGGGCGGTGCTCCTGGGGGTGGGGGCGGTGCTGGCTCTCACCACGACCGGGTGCGGGGCGCTGGGATTCGGTGGTTCGGGCGTCGACCGGGACCGGGTCGCCGAGCGGACGGGTCAGGTTCTCCAGGAACGCCTCGGTCGGACTCCGGACGAGGTGACGTGCGCGGAGGACCTTCCGGCCGAGGTGGAGGCCTCGATCGACTGTGAGGTGACTCACGACGGGGACACGTACCCGGTGACCGTCACCACCACCAGCGTCGACGGGTCGGACGTGGAGTTCGAGGTCGAGGTGGACGGAGAACCCCGCGAGTGACGCCGGCCCCGCCCCGCGGCGGACCGCGGGCTGCTGGGCCGGGGTGGCGTCATTCCCGTTCGATACGGGTCTGGGCGGTGGTGTCCTCCTCGGTGTCGCTGCGGCGGGTGTCCTGCGTGCCGGTGCGGTGCTGCATCGCGTCGCGGTAGCCGCTGGCGTACCCGCCCGCCGGACCGGCCCCGGCGCCGGGGTAACCCCGCGTGCGGGCCCCCGCGGCGGTGGCTGTGGCGGCGACGCTACCGAGCAGGGACAGGATGGCGATGCCGGTGGCCGCGTTGATGGCTCCGGTGGCGGCCTGGCTCGCCCACCCGGCGTCCTGGGAGAACGGGGCGACGGCGGCGACCACGGTCCCCAGGCCGACGATCCACCCGAAGAACGCTCTCGGCCGTGGTGCGGACACCAGCAGCAGGTGGAGGACGGCGGTGGCGAGCAGCGCCGCTATGGCCGCCATGGCCGCGTAGGCGCCGGTACTGGCGTCCCCGAAGTACCCCGCCTCCTCCGGGGCGAGCACCGGGATCTCCAGCACTCCGCGCGCCACGAGCGTCCCGACCAGGATGACCAGCCCGGCGACCAGAGCTGTTGCCAGTCCGCCGGACCAGATCCAGCCGGCGTTGATCCGATTCCCTCTCCCGTACTCACTCATGCCGATCCCCCCGACAACGGCGCGGAACACGGTCGTTTGCCACATACCCGCAGGTCACGGTATGTAATCCCGCTGACGCGCTAGGTACGCGCCGCCGGGCAGCGACGGCGGCGCCGGGCGGGCGCGCACCCCCTGGCACACGGACGAAAAAGCAGTGACACAGGGGACCCGAGAAGAACGAGTTTCGCGGATTACTATCCGACATTCTTTTTACAAAGACCCTTAATTCTCGCGGTGCGTCCTGTGCAATGCGTTGCGTAATGTGATTCGGCGTGTGTGCGATAAATCTCTGTTTAGGCGCTGAACAGGGGTTACTATCCCGGGGACTTCAACGGGTATGGAGAAGTAACCCAGCGAATTTTCGGGCCATGACCTGCGAAAACGTTAACCTGAGGGGGGTTCGGGCTTGAATTCTGGTGGGGTATATGCTTTTCAATGGTCTTACCCGAAGTTTTACCCTCGGCGTCGTGTGCTGGCTGCGGACGAGGGGTTTCGAGTGTGAGGAGTCGAACTATCAAAGGTCAGGATCAGCAAAGTTTTGGAGACGACCCGCTAGCAGTTCGCGACACCGACCACTACAAGGAAGAATACGTTACGGGCTTCGTCGATAAGTGGGATGAGCTCATCGACTGGAAGGCCCGTTATGCCAGCGAAGGCACCTTTTTCGTTGAGCAGCTCAAGTCGCGTGGGGTCCGCAAGGTACTGGACGTAGCAACCGGCACCGGGTTCCACTCGGTGCGGCTGCTCGAAGAGGGTTTCGAGACCGTCAGCGCCGACGGCAGCCCGGAGATGCTCGCCAAGGCGTTCGCCAACGGTCTGAACTACGACGACCACATCCTGCGGGTTGTGTGCGCCGACTGGCGGTGGCTGAACCGCGATGTCCACGGCACCTACGACGCCATCATCTGCCTGGGCAACTCGTTCACCCACCTGTTCTCCGAGCGTGACCGCCGCAAGGCGCTCGCCGAATTCTACGCCATGCTGAACCCGGAGGGTGTGCTCATCCTCGACCAGCGCAACTACGACGCGCTGCTCGACGGCAAGTACGGGAACTCGCACACCTACTACTACTGCGGCGAAGAGGTCTCCGCCGAGCCGGACCACGTGGACGAGGGTCTGGCCCGGTTCGCCTACGAGTTCCCGGACAAGTCGCGGTACTACCTCAACATGTTCCCGCTGCGCAAGGACTACACGCGGCGGCTCATCCGCGAGGTCGGGTTCCCCCGTATCGACACCTACGGGGACTTCCAGGAGACCTACCAGAACACCGAGCCGGACTTCTACATCCACATCGCGGAGAAGGCCTACCACCGCGATGAGGAGCGCAAGGACGCCTACTCCAGCGCGGTGCAGACGGCACGGGAGTACTACAACTCCGAGGACGCCGACACCTTCTACCACACGATCTGGGGCGGCACCGACATCCACGTCGGGCTGTACCGTTCGGACGACGACGACATCGCCGAGGCGAGCCGTCGCACCGTGGAGCGCATGGCCGAGAAGACGCAGATCACCGAGAACACCAAGGTGATCGACATCGGCGCCGGCTACGGTGGCTCTGCCCGTTACCTCGCCCGCACCTACGGGTGCAAGGTGACCTGCCTCAACCTCAGCGAGGTGGAGAACGAGCGCAACCGGGAGATGAACCGCGCCGCCGGCCTGGACCACCTCATCGAGGTCCTGGACGGCGACTTCGAGGACATCCCGGTGCAGGACAACGGGTTCGACATCGTGTGGTCGCAGGACTCCTTCCTGCACAGCGGTGACCGGCCGCGGGTCATGGAGGAGGCCGCGCGTGTGCTGCGCACCGGTGGCCACTTCATCTTCACCGACCCGATGGCGACCGACACCGCCAAGCCGGACGACCTGCAGCCGATCCTGAAGCGGCTGCACCTGGACACCCTGGGCACCCCGGGCTTCTACGACCGGGAGACCAGCCGTCTGGGAATGACCAAGGTCGAGTTCGACGACCTCAGTGAGCAGCTCCCGGCCCACTACGGTCGGGTCCTGGGCGAGCTGGAGAAGCGCGAGGGCGAACTCTCCGGCACGAAGATCAGCCAGGACTACATCGACCACATGAAGACCGGCCTGCGCAACTGGGTCAACGGCGGCAAGTCCGGATCCCTCGCCTGGGGCATCCTGCACTACCGCAACTAGGCCCGCCAGGGCGATCGAGCCCGCAAGGGCAGCGCGCTCTCCGGCCCCGCGGTGTTCCGCGGGGCCGGACGTGTCTCACTCGGGAGGCAGCAGCGGCCCCAGCAGCGTGCGCACCAGGGCTGCGGCGGTGTCCCGGTCGGCGTCGGCGGCCCGCGGCTCGGCGGTGAAGTGGCTCAGGAACGCCTGCTGGAAACAGGCGCCGAGCAGCAGGGCGGCGGTGGCGTGCGCGTCCGTGTCGGCGCGCAGCCGGCCGAGCTCCCGCTCGTCGCGCAGGTAGGCGGCGACGAGGTCGCGCGGCACGTGCGGCCCCAGTCCCCGTTCCGCCAGGTGGTCGCGGAAGGCGGAGAACAGCTGGGGGTCGGCGAAGATGGCGCCGCCCGTCGGTACCGCCTCGGTGTAGAAGTCGAGGGCGGCGGCCGCGATCTCCTCCAGGTTGCGCCGGACGGTTCCGGTCCCCGCCCTGTCGCGCGCGCCGGCGACGATGTGGCCGAACGGCCCCCCGCGCTCGGTGAGCACGGCCAGCAGCAGCTCGTTCTTGTCCCGGAACCGCTTGTAGAGGTTCGCCTCGGAGAATCCGGACTCGCGCGCGATGCGCTTCGTGGTGGTCCGGGACAGGCCCTGTTCGCGCAGCACGCGCGCGGCGGCGTCCAGGATCCGTTCGCGGGTGTCGGCCACGGCTCTCCCCCTTGACGTGTGGGCTTCCCCTCGCCACTCTAGAGGTAAGTAAGCACTCACTCACCCAGAGAAGGGGGAGCCATGCGGATCGCCGTGTTCGGCGCAAGCGGGAGAACCGGGACGGAGGTCGTCTCCCGCGCCCTGACGGCGGGGCACGGCGTGACCGCCGTCGTCCGCCCCTCCTCGGACTTCGCCGACGACCGGGTGCGCACCGTCACCGCCGACATCACCGACCCCAGCGCCCTCTCCCCCGCCCTGTCGGGATGCGACGCGGTGGTCACCGCCATCGGCCCCGCTCCGTCCGCGAACCCACCACCGTCTGCGCCGACACCACGCGCTGCGTCACCACCGCCATGGCGGAGGCGGGGGTTCGCCGGATCGTCGCGGTCAGCGCCGCCACCGTGACCGTCGCCGGGGACGGACCCGGCACCCGCTTCCTCGTGAAGCCCCTGCTCCGGCGGGTACTCCGCCACCCCCGCGCCGACTCGATCGCGATGGAACGGCACCTGGAGAGCACTGACCTGGACTGGACGGTGCTGCGACCGCCCATGCTCACCAACGGTCCCCGCACCGGCCGGTACCGCACCGCCCGCGGCGAGAACGTGCGCGGCGGACTCAGCGTCTCCCGCGCCGACCTGGCCGACGCCGCGCTGCGCGTACTCACCGAGGACTACGGCCACCACGACGCGGTCGGCGTGGCGCGGTGACCCCTGTCCGGTGGATTCCGACGGCGCCGGGGAGGAGTGCGACTTCGGGAAGTTGGCGAACTCGCCCCGGGCCGCGAGCGTGACCTGGCCGGGCGCCGCGGCGGGCGCGTACGTTCTCTCCCGTCCGTGACCGCACCGCTGGGCGGGACAGGCGCGAGCCGGCTCGCGCCTGTCACCCGGCCCCGGCCACGGCCCCTCTCCCGACCGTGTTCCCTCCCCCGCGGCCGCCGGGAATCCGCGGCGGCCGCGGCCGCGTACCTCGTTTGGAGTCCGCATTGGATCTGCACCTCAACGGACACGTCGTCATCGTCACCGGCGCCTCCTCCGGCATCGGGGCGGCGACCGTCCACCTGCTGCGGGCCGAGGGGGCCCGCGTCGTCGCGCTCGCCCGCAACCGCGGGGCCCTCGACGCGCTGGGAAGCGGGGTCACCCCGGTGGCCGGCGACGCCACCGACCCCGAGACCGCCCAGCGCGTGGTCTCCGCCGCGGTGGAGACCCACGGCCGCCTGGACGGCGTCGTCAACAACGTCGGAGGGCTGGCCTCGCACGGCGGCTTCCTGGACATATCCGACGCGCAGTGGCAGTCCAGCCTCGACCTCAACCTGCACTCCGCGGTCCGGCTGGCCCGGGCCGCCGTCCCCGCCATGCTCGACAGCGGCGCGGGGAGCATGGTCCATGTCGCCAGCGAGGCGGCCCGGCTCCCGGACGGCCCCATCGCCGACTACGCCGCGGCGAAGGCCGCCCTGCTGTCCGTTTCCAAGACGCTGGCGGCCGAGTTCGGCGACCGCGGGGTGCGGTCCAACGTGGTGTCCCCCGGACCCACGCGCACCGCCCTGTTCGACGCGCCGGACGGGTTCGCCGACCAGCTGGCCGAACGCTTCGGGATGTCACCCGACGAGGCCGTGGACCACTTCGTCCGGGTCGAGCGCCGTCTGCCCACCGGCCGCATCGGCACTCCGGAGGAGGTCGCCCGCCCCGTCGCCTACCTGCTGTCGCCACTCGCCGGCCAGGTGACCGGCGCGGAGTGGTCCGTGGACGGCGGCGCGCTGCGCCAGCTGTGAACCGCGCCCGGACGCCCCCGTGTCACCGCTCCGGCGCGACGAGGCGGGCGTAGGCGTAGGCGGCGGACACCAGCGTCATGTGGTGGTGCCAGCCGGGGAACGAACGCCCCTCGAAGTCGAGGAGGCCGTACCGGTCGCTCATCTCGCCCACCGCCGCGTCGATGCCCGCGGGGTGGCGGGTGAGCGCCGCCAGCCGGTCGTCGCGGTCCCCGGTGCGGGTGGTGAGCCACGTCCGTCCCGCGGCGCCGTGGTCGTCGAGCACGGTGAACAGGCGCAGCCGGTCGCCGCGCTGCGCGCTGGAGGGCCGCGGCAACCGCACCGGAGCCGACACCACGCGCGCCCGGACCGCGACGGGCAGGCTCGCCGAGCCGGGGCTGCGGGTGGCGTTCCACACCAGCAGGCGCCGCGCCTCCACCGTCCGGGTCGACGGTTCGGTCGCGCCGTCAGCGGCCGGAGCCGGGTGCAGGGGCAGGGAGCCGGGAACCGCGACCGCGAAACCGTGCCCCTGGCCCGTCAGCCCCTGGACGAAGGCTGCGGCGTGTTCCGCCGGAACCCCGCTCATGTCACTGACCACCGGGGCCGGATCCCGGGGCGGGGAGGCGGCCAGTTCCCCGGTCAGGCGCAGGGCGTGGCGCCACAGCGGCAGGTGGGCGCTCTCCTCCTCGGGAATGCGGGCGCGACGGCGCGTCCCCGGGTCGGCCAACCAGTCGTCCGGCAGGCACAGCCGCCACTCCACCGGCAGGTCGCCCTCCGGCGTGGCGAGGAAGGCGCCGATGCCGACCTGCGCGTTCACGGTGCGGCCGGCGGCGGGGTCGAAGCGCTGGTGCACCCCCACCGAGCGGGAACCGCGTTTGGGCAGGAACGCCCGGCCGACGACCCACGCCCGCCCGGAGCCGCGCCGCTCGATCCACCGCCTGAGCCTCTCGCGCGTCGGTGCCCAGTCCCAGGGGCTGGCGCTGACGAACTGGTGCAGCGACTGGGCGGCGGTCGGCGGCTCCCCCACCGCCGCTGCCATGCGCCGCACCGTCTTCTTCCCGTCGGTCGCGAGCAGCCCGTCCAGGTAGGTACGCGCCCAGCGGCGCTGGTCGGCCCGGGGCAGGTGCGCGAAGAGGTCCTCGGTGAAGGCTCCCAGCGCGTCCCCGGAGCGCCGGTGCTCGGGGGCGGTGCCGCCTACGGCCACGGCCGTCTTCCTCCCTCGTGCTACTGGTCCCGTGCCCCACGGGACGTCGGGGTTCGTACACGGCGCCGCCCGGCCCGCGGCGGGACCGGGCGGCGTACGACTCACCGCCTCACAGCCCGCGCTGCCAGGTCTCGCCCACGACCTCGGTCCCGAAGGCGGTGTGCGTCTCGGAGGCGACCAGCTCGAACCCGCACCGGCGGTAGATCGCGCGGGCCGCCGTCAGGACGTCGTGCGTCCACAGCGTCATCCTGCGGTAGCCGGCCCGGCGCGCGAAGGCGAGGCACTCCTCCACCAGCCGCTTGCCCACGCCGTGGCCGCGGGCGGAGGGTTCCACCAGCAGCAGGCGCAGTCTCGCGGTGGAGGCGTCCTCGCGGGAGCAGAACACGCTGCCCACCCGCTCACCGTCCAGCTCGGCGATCCAGGCGCCCTCGGCAGCGGGGTCGTGCGACTGGCCGTAGTCCGCGACGATGCGGGCCACCGTCACCTCGAACGGCTGTCCCCAGCCCTGCTCGGCCGCGTACAGCGCGCCGTGGCGCTCCACCACCCACCCCAGGTCGCCGGGCCGCAATCCGCGCAGCACCACCGGGGAGGCGTCTTCCGGTTCCATGGTCAACGAAGCTATCCCAACTGGTCCGGGTCGAACGACCGGGTCCGGCGCATCCCGGCGGCGCGGCCCTTGCCCGCCACCACCAGCGCCATCTTGCGCGAGGCCTCGTCCAGCATCTCGCCGTCGAGCACCACCGCGCCGCGCCGCCGCACCTCGGTCGCGTGCGCGTAGGCGTCCAGCACCAGCTTCGCGTGGTCGTAGTCCTCCTGGCTGGGGGTGTACACCTCGTTGGCGGCCTCCACCTGCCTCGGGTGCAGTACCCACTTCCCGTCGAAGCCCAGCGCGGCGCTGCGGCGCGCCGACGCGCGGAACGCGTCCACGTCGCCCACCCGCAGGTAGGGCCCGTCCACCGCCTGCAGCCCGTTGGCGCGCGCCGCCATCAGGATCCGCATCAGCACGTGGTGGAACGCGTCGCCGGTGTCGTAGCCCGGCGGCTGCTCCCCCACCACCAGCGACTTCATGTTGACCGAGGCCATGAAGTCGGCCGGGCCGTACACCAGGCTCTCCAGCCGGTCCGAGGCGGCGGCGATGCGGTCCACCTCGGTCACCCCGCGCGCGTCCTCGATCTGCGCCTCGATCCCGATGCCGCCCGGCTGGAGGCCGGTGGCGCGTTCGACCTGGGAGAGCAGCAGGTCCAGCCAGCGCACGTGGTCCGGCCCGGTCACCTTCGGCAGCACCAGGCAGTCGAGGGCGTGCCCCGCGCGTTCCACCACCGTGATCACGTCGCGGTAGGTCCACTGGGTGCTGAGGTCGTTCACCCGCACGGTGCGGGTGCGGTCTCCCCAGCCGCCCTCGGTGAGGGCGGCGACCACCGTGTCGCGGGCCGCCTCCTTCTCCGCCGGCGCCACCGCGTCCTCCAGGTCCAGGAAGAACGTGTCCACCGGGAGTTCCCGCGCCTTGTCCACGAACCGGGGGTTCGATCCCGGCACGGCCAGAACCGACCGGCGTGCGCGCTGCTGCCCCATACCTGCACCCTTCCCGTGACGGCGCCTCTGCGCGGCGGGCGCGGCCACCGGTGGCACCCCGACCGTTACCCGCGCCCCGAACCGGTGAATAGGCTACATTCCGGGCAGCATTCGTTGAGGGAGGAACGATGGAACCGCAGGGTGACGGCGTCACCTACCCGACCAGCTCGCATTGGGGCAGCTACCGGGTGCTGGTCTCCGGGGACCGGGTCGTCGACGTGCGCCCCGACCCCCGCGACCCGGCGCCGTCGGCGCTGATGGACAACGTGCCCCAGGCCCAGCACCACCCCACCCGGGTGGACCGGCCCGCCGTGCGCCGCCGCTGGCTGGAGAACGGCCCCGGTCCGGACGAGCGGCGCGGAGCCGTAGACGACGAGTACGTCGCCGTCGGCTGGGAACGCGTCCTGGACCTGCTGGCGGCCGAGCTCGACCGGGTCCGCACCCGCCACGGCAACTCCGCCATCTTCGGCGGCTCCTACGGGTGGTCCAGCGCCGGCCGGTTCCACCACGCCCAGAGCCAGCTGCGCCGCTTCCTCAACGCCATCGGCGGGCACACCAGCCGCGCGGACACCTACAGCCACGCCGCCATCGAGGTGCTGCTGCCGCACGTGGTGGGCGAGCGCGGCACCGACGACCTGCTGCACCACGCCCCCACGTGGGAGGCGGTGGCCGAGCACACCGACCTCATCGTGACGTTCGGCGGGCTGCGGCTGTCCAACAACGACATCTCCCAGGGCGGACGCGCCGCCCACACCGCCGAACCCGGCATGCGCGCCGCCGCCCGCAGCGGGGTGCGCACCGTCTCCGTCAGCCCGCTGCAGGACGACACCATCGACGAGATGGACGCCGAGTGGCTGCCCGCCTCACCCGGAACCGACGCGGCGATCCTGCTCTCCCTGGTGCACGTCCTCTTCGCGGAGGACCGCGCCGACCGGGACTTCCTGGACCGCTACACCGTGGGCGCGGACGCGGTGCGCGACTACGTGCTGGGCGACACCGACGGGGTCGCCAAAACCCCGGAGTGGGCGGCCGAGCTGTGCGGGCTGCCCGCGGAGACTCTCCGGGACCTGGCGCGGCGTATGGCCCGCGGCCGCACCCTCGTCAACGTGGGGTGGTCGGTGCAGCGCGCCCAGTACGGGGAACAGCCGCTGTGGGCGGGGGTGGCGCTGGCCGCCTGCCTGGGCCAGATCGGGCTTCCCGGCGGCGGGTTCGCCTGCGGGTACGGCTCCATGGGGTCCTACGCGGGCGGGTCCACACCCGGCGGGCTACCGCGCGTGTCCCAGGGTCCCAACCCGGTGTCGGAGTTCATCCCGGTGGCGCGGGTCGCGGACATGCTGCTGCACCCGGGCGAGAACTACGACTACGACGGCCAGCGCCGCACCTACCCCGACATCAGGCTGGTGGCGTGGTCGGGCGGCAACCCGTTCCACCACCACCAGGACCTCGCCCGGCTGAGCCGCGCGTTCGCCCGGCCCGACACGGTGCTGGTGGCGGAGACGCACTGGACCGCCACCGCCCGCCACGCCGACATCGTGCTGCCGTCCACCACGACGCTGGAACGCGACGACTACGCCGCCAGCCAGGGCGACACGACCCTGCGGGCCATGCCGCGGGCCGTGCCGCCGCACGGCACGGCCCGCGACGAGTATGACGTCTACACCGAGCTGGCGCGCCGACTGGGCGCCGAGCACGCCTTCACCCAGGGGCGCACCTCGGCCGAGTGGCTGCGGTACCTCTACGAACGGTGGCGCGCCGCCCAGCCGGGGCATCTGCCGGACTTCGACGCGTTCTGGGCGGCCGGCGAGGTGGAGATCCCCGGCCGGGTGGAGGACACCACCCTGTTCGGGGGCTTCCGGGCCGATCCCGACGGGTGCCCGCTGGACACCCCCAGCGGGCGGGTCGAACTGTACTCCGCCGACATCGCCGGGTTCGGCTACCCCGACTGCCCCGGACACCCGGTGTGGCTGGCGTCCACGGAACGGCTCGGTTCGCCCCGGTCCGAACGGTGGCCGCTGCTGCTCATCGCCAACCAACCGGGCGGGAAGCTGCACAGCCAGCAGGACATGGGGGCGCACAGCCGTTCCGGCAAGGTCGCCGGCCGGGCGCCGCTGCGGATGCACCCCGACGACGCCGCCGCCCGCGGGCTGTCCGGCGGAGAGGTGGTGCGCGTGTCCAACGACGTGGGCAGCTGCCTGGCCGGCGTGCGGGTCAGCGACCGGCTGCGGCCGGGGGTGGTGCAGCTGTCCACCGGTGCCTGGTTCGACCCCTCGGCCGACGACGTCACCTGCGCGCACGGCAACCCCAACGCGTTGGCGCCGGACGTGGGCACCTCCGCGCTCAGCCAGGGCTGCACCGGCCAGCACATCCTGGTGGAGGTGGCGGCCTACCCGGGCGACCCGCCGCCGGTGCGGGCGTTCGACCCGCCGCGGCTGGCCGCCTCCTGACCTCCGCGGGAAATTCCCTGGTGCCTGCCGCGTCCGGAGTGTGACGCTGTCCTCGTTCCCGAGCAGCGGCGAGGACGCGAGGAGCCGGATATGGCAGACCCTGGACTCAGCGGGGATGATGTAGCGGGGTTCGTCGAACGCGGGTTCGTGCGCCTTCCGGAGGCGTTCCCGCGCGAGCTCGCCGAGCAGGGGCGGGACGCCCTGGCGCGCGAGGCCGGGGTGGACACCGGTGACCCCGCCACCTGGACGCAGCCGGTCATCCGGCTGGGCGGCTACAGTCGGGAGCCGTTCGCCGCCGCGTCCGACACCCCCGGGCTGCGGGCCGCGTTCGACCGGCTCGCCGGGGAGGGCGGGTGGAAGCCCCTCGGCGGGCTCGGCACGTTCCCGCTGCGGTTCCCGCACCCGGACGACCCCGGCGACACCGGCTGGCACGTGGACGCCAGCTTCACCGGGGAGCAGGGTGACATGCGACTCAACGTGCGCTCGCACGGCCGGGCGCTGCTGATGCTGTTCCTGTTCTCCGACGCGGGCGAGGACGACGCGCCCACGGTCGCCCGGGCGGGCTCCCACCTGGACGTGGCGCGGCTGCTGGAACCCTACGGCGAGGCCGGAGCCGAGTTCTTCGAGCTGAGCGCCGCGGCCGAGGCCGCCTCGGCGCACCGGCCGACGGCGCCGGCCACGGGCCGGGCGGGGGACGTGTACCTGTGCCACCCGTTCCTGGTGCACTCCGCCCAACCCCACCGCGGCTCGGCGCCGAAGTTCATGGCCCAGCCGCCGCTGCCCCCCGCAGCGGAGTTCGACCCGCAGGGCGGGAACGGCCCCCGCTCCCCGGTGGAGGAGGCGATCCGGCGCGGCCTGGGGCGGTGACCCGGCACCGGTCCCCCGGCGAGGTTGGTCACACCGCCTTCCGGACGCCGCCCCGTGGCCAGTAGCCTCTACCGGGGCGGCGCACCGGCGCGCCCGACCAGGAGAACCGCCGAGGAGCACACACATGTCCGAACCGCCGCGGCTGCGCGGGGAGAACCTGACGCTGGCCTACGACAACAGTGTCGTCTCCCGGGACCTGGGCATCACGATCCCGGACAACTCGTTCACTGTCATCGTCGGGCCGAACGCGTGCGGGAAGTCGACCCTGCTGCGGGCACTGTCCCGGATGCTGAAGCCCGCGGAGGGGGCGGTGTACCTGGACGGCCGGCTCATCAGCTCCTACCCGTCCAAGGAGGTGGCGCGCACGTTGGGGCTGCTGCCGCAGTCCTCGGTCGCCCCGGACGGGATCACGGTGGCGGACCTGGTGGCGCGGGGGCGATACCCGCACCAGAAGCTGCTGAAGCAGTGGTCGTCCACGGACGAGCGCGTGGTGAGCGAGGCGCTGGAGGCGACCGGGGTCGCCGAGCTGTCCACCCGGCTGGTGGACGAGCTGTCCGGGGGCCAGCGCCAGCGGGTGTGGCTGGCGATGGTGCTGGCCCAGCAGACACCGCTGCTGCTGCTGGACGAGCCCACCACCTACCTCGACATCGCCCACCAGATGGACGTGCTGGACCTGTGCGCCGACCTGCACCACGAGCGCGGCCACACCCTGGTGGCGGTGCTGCACGACCTCAACCACGCGTGCCGCTACGCGACCCACCTCATCACGATGAAGGACGGTCGGGTTGTCGCCGAGGGGCCGCCCGCCGAGGTCATCACCGAGACACTGGTACGGGAGGTGTTCGAGATGCCGGTGCGGGTCATACCGGACCCGGAGACCGACGCGCCGCTCATCGTTCCCGTCGACCGGCGCGGCCGGAACCTGCGCGCTGCCGCCGGCGGCAGCGGGAGCGCCACCGCCTGACCGGCTCCGGCACCCGGATGTGAGAAACATCCGGAAACAACCACGCCTCGATGAGATCACGAAGTAGCTACGACCCTGTGGTACGGTCATATCTGGGATGCTGGTTTTAAGCATCTTAGGAATGAGCGGATACGTCGCCTGTGTTGTACGGACCACCCCGCTAGTCCGCTCCGGCCACGTTACCCAGACCCCGGCGACCGAGCCGATGCCCCAGTTCTGACCGAACGGCGACGATCACCCGTGCCCAGGCGCGTCCTCATTATCGGCATGAGGGGTGTACCACGCAGATGAAACAGCGGTTCCGTCCCAGTGGCGTGTTTCCTCAACAGCCCACCGGCGCGTTGAACGCCCGTCCTTGGAAGGGAGGAGCGGGGAATGCTGTGCCACCGAACCGGGCAGCGGCACCGGCTCACCCCGGAGCGGCTATGCCCGCACTGACGATCAGCTCCCACGAGCACGAGGACGGCCTCGTGCTGGCGCTCGACGGCGAGATCGACATGGCCACCGAGCGGCAGTTCCACCGGGCGGTCCTCGACGCCGTCGCCGCCCGCCCGCACGGCAGGGTCGTACTCGACTGCACCCGCCTGTCCTTCATCGACTCCAGCGGGTTGCGGGCTCTCATCCGGGCGCACAAGGGCGCCTCCGAACACGACGCCCGCGTCTTCCTCGCGGCGCTCAGCGACCGGGTGGCCCAGATCCTGCGGGTGACCGCGGTCGACACCCGCATCCCCGTCTTCCCCACTGTGGAGGCCGCGCTGGCCGCGCCGGCGTGGGCACCCAGCGCGAACTGACCCCCACCACCCCGGCGCACCGTCCGCGCCGCGGGCGGCCCGCGGCCCCTCCACCCCGACCCCGGTGTGTGAGCGCGGCGGCGCGGCCCGCTAGAACAGCAGCAGCCACACACCCAGCGCCAGCGCGGCCAGGTTCACCAGTCCGAACAGCATCACCCACACCGTGCCGGGCAGGCCGGTGAGCCGGTGCAGCTGGTCCGCGTCCGACTGCGGGGAAGGTTGGCTGCGGCGCTGCGACTGCAGTTCGGCGACGGGGCGCACCCCCGCCAGCAGCAGGAACCAGGTGAAACCGTAGGCGAAGGCCGCCTGCACCTCGGCGGGGGTGAACCACGACACCAGGAACACCACCGCCCCGGTGCCGACCACGGACACCACCCCGTAGACGTTGCGGATCAGCAGCAGCATCGTCGCCAACAGCAGGATGGTGACCCACAGCAGCGCGGTGATGCGGTCGTTGAGCAGCAGCAGGAGACCGAACAGGCCCACCAGCGACGGGGTGACGTAACCGGCGGCCACGGTCAGGGTCATACCGATACCGGTGGGTTTGCCCCGTGAGACGGTGACGCCGGAGGTGTCGGAGTGCAGCCGGATCCCGGTGAGCTGCCGGCCGCTGAGCAGGGCCACCACGGCGTGGCCGCCCTCGTGCGCGATCGTCACCACGTTGCGGGCGAGCTTCCACGGTCCCCGCGCGAGCACCACCGCGAGCGCGGCGACCCCCGCGGCGATCACCAGCCACTGCGGCGGCTCCGGCTGGACCGTGAAAACCCCCCGCCAGACCTCATCGAACGACGAACCTTCCATCGCCCCTGTTCCCGTCGGTTGCGGCCAGCATGCGTAGGCGAACTCTAGGACATACGCAGCGGTGCCCGGCACGCCCCCGCGTACCGGGCGTCCGGCCTTCTGGGGTGAGCGGGCTGTTCTGACGAGCCAACGTGCGGACGCCGCAGGCAGCGGGCGGACTACCGGGTCAGGAGCTGCCGCGCGAACGCGGCGGTGCGGGCGGGGGTCTCCTCGGCCATGAAGTGGCCCGCGTCGGTCGCTTCGTAGGTGAAATCGGCTGCCCACGCGCCCCAGATCCGGGCGGGGTCGAACCCGAGCTGGCTTCCCCAGTCCTGGGAGAGCACCGCGACCGGCATCGTGAGCTGCCGCCCGTCGGCGCGGTCCGCCCGGTCCATGTCGAGGTCGATGCCCGCGGTTGCTCGGTAGTCGGCGACGATGGACGGCACCGCGTTCGACGAAGCCCGCACATAGTGCTCCCGGAGTTCCGCCGGGAAGGCGGCCCCGGTGGGGTCCCAGGCGTCGAGGAACGATGCGAAGAACTCGTCGGCCACGGCGCCGATCATCCTCTCGGGCAGCCCCTTGGGTTGGGCCATGAGGTAGAGGTGCCAGGCGACCTTGGCGTCGACGCCGTGCAGGACGTCCCAGGTGTCCATCGTCGGGAGCACGTCGAGGATGCCGATGTGGGTGATCGTGTCGGGGTGGTCGAGCCCGGCGCGGACGGAGACGAGCGCGCCGCGGTCGTGGCCGACGACCGCGAAACGGTCGTGCCCGAGCTGAGCGGCGACCGCGACGATGTCTGCGGCCATGGTGCGCTTCGCGTAGGTGTCGGGCGAGACCTCGTCGGGCTTGTCGCTGTCGCCGTAGCCGCGGAGGTCCGGTGCGATCACGGTGTGGTCGCGGCTGAGGTCCCGGGCGACAGCGCTCCACATGAGGTGCGTCTGCGGGAATCCGTGCAGGAGGACGACGGGTGGGCCTTGACCCGCGTGTGCGACGTTGAGTTCGGTTCCGCCGGCACCGCTGATGCGGTCGTACTCGAACCCGGGGATGGTGGGGTCGGTCATGGTGGCTGGTCCTTGGTTCATTGATGTGGGGTGGGGGCGGCAGGGGTGGGGCTGCCGGAGAAGATTCCGTGCTGGCCCGCACCGATGCCGCTTCGCAGCGCGGGGATGAGGACGGAGTCGACCAGCGCTGCGCGGTACGCCTCGTCCGTGGCGAGGCCGTTGAGCTTGCGGATGACGAGCACCGCGGCCGCGACCTCCTCATAGGCGAACGGGTCGGCGGATGCCGGTAGCTCGCCCCGGTCGATCGCGGCTCGCAGGACGGAATCCGTGAGCCGGGCGCCCGTGGGGCCGGCGGATTCCTCGATGTGCTGGCAGAGTTCGGGGTCCCGGAGACCCGCTTGCAGGATCGTGAGGCTGACCGGCGACCCGGCCTCCATCGTGGATTCCAGCCGGGCCAGGAGCGCGAGCAGGTCTCCGCGGAGGGAACCGGTGTCGATGGGATCAGGCCTGTTTCCGGAAGCGGGTCCGGCCTTGATCGCCGCGACCACCATCTCCTGCCTCGTCGCCCAGCGGCGGTACAGGGTCCGTTTCGACGCCTGAGCCCGACGGGCCACTTCCTCGAAGGTCACCCCCTCGATACCGGACTCGCTCAGCAGTGACAGGACGACGCTGAGGATCTCGCTCTCCCTGCCCGCGTCGCGCGGACGGCCCGGTGGCCTCGGGCCCGACTCGGTTTTGTGATACGGCACGTGTCGTATCTTAACACACCCTGCTGCTCGGCCCCAGCGTCACGGTCACCGAGGCGAGGGGCGGGCGCCGGTTCAGGGCCAGCGCCCTGGTCGAAAGCTTCGGGCGCCGTCAGCAACCTCCTGGCCAGCGGCAGTTTGCTGGAACCTGTCCGTCACGAACGGCGCCGCCGGTGCCGCGCTGGCGCGGGACGGGAACGCAACCAGCGCGACACCGGAGCGACGCGCGATGGGACAGGAGCCCACCGGACAGGACCCTCCCCCGGGGTCAGTCCCGGGCGCTGATGCTCACCGACCCGCTGCCGGTCGTGGCGTCGATCCGGGAGTCGGCATCGTCGTCGCGGTCCACGTCCACGTCGCGGGAGCCGCTGCCGGTGCTCCCGGTGACGTCGTAGGCGCCGTCTGGCACCCGCATGTCCACCGAGCCGGACCCGGTGTCGGCGGTGACGCGGTCGAAGGCGCCGCCGGCCTCCAGGCTGATCGACCCGGATCCCGAGCGGACCTCGGCGGTGGTGAACTCGCCCGCGACGTCGGCCGATCCCGAGGAGGTCTCCACCTCGAGGTTCTCGGTCCGTACCTCCCTCAGGTCGATGGAGCCGGAGGAGGAACGCGCGCGGACGGTCTCGGCCCCGCCGCCGGACGGCCGGGCGTTGATGCCGCCCGAGGAGGTCTCCAGGTCCAGGTTCCCCGACACCCCGGTGGCGCGGACGTTCCCGGAGGAGGCGGTGAGTTCGGCGTCGCCGGTGACGTCGCGGACGGTCACCGTGCCGGAGGAGGCGCTCGCCCGGACGTCGCCCTCGACCCCCTCGACCTCCACGGCGCCGCTGCTCGTCGTGACCTCCACCGCGGTGCCGGCGGGAACGCCGATGTCGTAGTCCACCGCGCACTTCCCGAACACGAACAGGGTTCCTTCGCACCTGGCGTCGGCCCGCACGGTGTCGCCGTCCGCCCGCACCGTCTCGTCCGGTTGGGCGAGGGGGGAACTGCTCAGGGTCCGGTCCACGGTGACCGTGTCCCCGTCGGTGCCGCTCACCCGCACCCGCCCCGGGGTGCCGTTGTCGACGGCGACGCTGGAGGCCCCGTCGAAACTGTCACTGGTCCGCTCCTCGCTGACGGCGAGGTTCGCCGTCACGTTCACCACCCCCACGGCGAGTACCACCAGCGCCAGCACCGCCCCGGCCACGAGCCATCCGGTGCGGCGGCGCGGCTGTTTGCTGGAGGAGGCGTACAGCCCCCGCGCGTTGAATGTCATCCTTCCCACCTCCAGGGTTTCGGGTCCGGGTTCACGGGCTGGCCTCCGGCGGGGCGTCGCCGCGCAGGTACAGCAACACGGCCCGCACCCGGCGGTGGTCGTGTTCGTGCTGGCCGAGGCCGAGCTTCGTGAAGATCGACCGGGCGTGCTTCTCCACCGCGCGTTCCGTGATGACCAGGCGCTCGGCGATACCGGCGTTGTTCACCCCCTCGGCCATCACCTCCAGCACCTCGCTCTCGCGTTCACTGAGCTCCCCCAGCGCGCCGCCGCTGGGGGAGCTCAGCAGCTGCGCCACCACCTCGGGGTCGAGCGCCACTCCCCCGGCGGCGACACGGCGCAGCGCCTGCAGGAACTCGCCGATGTCGGCCACCCGGTCCTTGAGGAGGTAGCCGACCCGGCTGGATCCGCTCCCGAACAGGTCTGCGGCGTAACCGCTGACGACGTGCTGCGACAGCAGCAGCACGGCGACGCCGGGGTGGCGGCGCCGGATGTCCAGGGCGGCGCGCATGCCCTCGTCGGAGTAGCCCGGCGGAAGCCGGACGTCGACGAGGCACAGGTCCGCCCCGGGATGGGCGGCGACGGCGTCGCGCAGCGCCTCGGCGTCGCCCACCTGCGCCAGGACCTCCACGCCCTCGTCCTCCAGGAGTTTCACCATTCCGCTGCGCAGCAGCACCGAGTCCTCGGCGATGATGATCCGCACGGTCTACGCCTCCCACGGGATGTCGGCACGCAGCACGGTCCCCTCGTCCGGGGTGCTGCGCACGTCGAGTGTGCCGTCGACCGCGTTGACCCGGTCCCGCATCCCGTACAGGCCGGTTCCGGAGTCCGGGTCGGCTCCGCCGGAGCCGTCGTCGGTGACGGTGAGCCGCAGCACGGTGCCGCGGCGGTGGTCGCGGCGTTCGACGCGCACCGCGGCGGAGTGAGCGCGGGCGTGTTTCGCGACGTTGGCGAGCGCCTCGCACACCGCGTAGTAGACCACCCCCTCCACGCGCGGCGAGGGCCGCTGGGGCAGGTCCACCTCCAGCGTGACCGGGACCGGGCAGCGTTCGGCCGCCACGGGCAGCGCCTCGCCCAGTCCGTGGTCGGTGAGGACCCGCGGGTGCAGCCCCCGGGTGACCTCGCGCAGTTCCGCCATGGCCGCCTTCGCCTCGGTGCGGGCCTGTTCCAGCAGCTCACCGGCGGTGTCCGGGTCGGTGCCGAACCGGCCGCGCGCCCGGGTCAGGGTCAGGGTGACGGCGAGCAGGCGCTGTTGCGCGCCGTCGTGCAGGTCGCGTTCGATCCGGCGGCGTTCCGCCTCGGCCGCGTCGACCATGCGCGAACGGGTCTCCTCCACGTGCAGCAGCCGACGCCGCATCCGCACCTCGGGGGCGTCGAACAACAGCCGCCTGCTGAGCCCCACCTCGGCGCGCACCAGCAGCGGCACCAGCCACACCCCCGCGGCCATGCCCGCCAGGCCCAGCGCCGCCTGGCCGAGCGGGGTGAGGGCGCCGACCACGGCGCGGGACGGGTCCGTCGCGGCGTAGCCGACGGCGAGGAGGGAACCGGCGGCGGTGGCGGCCCCGTACTCCACCAGGGCGACCGTGACCCCGCCGGCGAGCGCCCCGTAGGCGCCGGCGGCGGTGCCGCGGGCCACCGCGCTCCACGCGTCGCGGCCGTAGAGGTAGCTGACGGCGCGGGCCGGCCGGGAACCGGGCGCCATCGGGTCGGGCGCGCCGCTCTCGACGACGCCGAACACGGTCTCCAGCCGCCGCCGCTGCACCCAGCAGCACAGCCGGGCGAGGAGTGTGGCGGCGGCGGTCAGCGAGACCGCCGTCCCCCCGGCCAGCCCGGCCAGGACGCCTGCCGGGAGATCGCTGGCGGGTGCCAGGGCCGTCCCGGACAGCACGCCCGGAGCCCCCGCCAGGTGCAGACCGGCCAGCGACACCGCCGCCGCGACCGCCACCAGCAGAGCGGCCGGGAGCAGGTACAGGACGGACAACGCCAGCGAGGTGACCAGGTGCAGCACACCCACCAGCCGTTCCCGCCATCCCGCCGGTGCCGCCCCAGTGGCGGCGCCCGGTACCAGAGCGGCGGTCGCGGCCGCCCACGCGGTGCGACCCATGTTCGTCCTTCCCTGCCGTGGTGCTCTCCACCCCGTCGTCCGTCCATCCTCAACGTAGGGCGCCGGCGGGACGGCGCGCGAGGACGCCACCTGGCCGGTCGCGGGTGGTGGTAGCACTACCACCGCCGCCGCGGTTGTGGGTTTCGCCGAACACCATCCCGGAAAAAGCCGCACCTGCGAGGCGATCTGCCATTTTCCCTCGCAGATGCGAGGGTTAGCATGGCTGTTGTGACGCGTTTCCGAATCAGTGAGGTCGCTGCCCTGAGCGGGGTGAGCGGCGACACGGTGCGGCGCTGGGTGGACTCCGGGAGGTTGGCCGCCGAGCGCGACACCCACGGGCACCGGGTGGTGGACGGCGCCGAACTGGCCGCGTTCATGCGTACGGGGGCGGACGCGGCCCCTGGTTCGGCCCGGCATCTGTCCTCGGCCCGCAACCGCTTCCGGGGGCTGGTCACCGGCATCACGAAGGACGGTGTGATGGCGCAGGTGGAGATCCAGGCCGGGCCGCACCGGGTCGTCTCGCTGATGAGCCGGGAGGCCGCCGACGAGCTGGCGCTGGAGGTGGGCTCGACCGCCACCGCCGTGGTGAAGTCGACCAACGTCGCCGTGGAACGCGACACCCCGGGCGGGGGCCGCCATGGTTGACCGCACGCGCCGACGCGCGGCCGCCGCGGCTCTGGCCGGCGTGGCCCTGCTGGCCGGTGCGGCCGCCTGCGCGCCCGTCTCGGGCGACAGCTCCGGCGGCGGTGCCGGACACACGGTGACCGTGTTCGCCGCCGCGTCCCTCACCGAACCGTTCCGCGAGCTCGGCGAGCGGTTCGAGGACCGGCACGACGGCACGGAGGTGGAGTTCAACTTCGCCGGAAGCTCCCGGCTGGCCCAGCAGATCAACGGCGGCGCGCCCGCGGACGTGTTCGCCACCGCCGACACCCGCACCATGGACCGCGTCGCCGACAACGGCCTGCTGGCGGGCGAGGCCGAGGTGTTCGCCACCAACACCCTGCGCGTCGCCGTCCCCCCGGACAACCCCGCCGGAGTCACGGAGCTGTCCGACCTCGCCGACGACGGCACCACGGTGGCGCTGTGCGCCGAGGAGGTTCCCTGCGGCGCCGCGGCGGCCGAGGTGATGGACGCCAGCGGGGTGCGTGTCACCCCCGACTCCGAGGAGCGGGACGTCAAGGCCGCCCTCACCAAGGTGGAGCTGGGCGAGGTGGACGCCGCCCTGGTGTACGCCTCCGACGTGGCCGCGGCCGGGGGCGGGGTGCGCGGGATCGACTTCGACGCCGCGGACGAGGCCGTCAACGAGTACCCGGTAGCCCCGCTGGACGGCAGCGGCGAACCGGACCTGGCCCGGCAGTGGGCGGACTTCGTCCGCTCCGGGACGGGGGCGCGGGTTCTGGACGACGCCGGGTTCGGCACGGTCTGACGGGAGGGCGCGGTGCCGACGACACGGGTGGCTTCCGGCCGGTTCCCGTGGCTGCTGGCCGCACCGGCGGTGGCGGGGCTGGTGTTCCTGGTGCTGCCGTTCGCGGGACTGCTGGTCCGCGCCCCGTGGTCCAGCCTGGGCACCCGGCTGGTGTCGCCGGAGGTGCGCGGCGCGCTGTGGCTGTCGCTGACCACCGCCACCGTCGCCACCGCCGTGTCCCTCACGCTCGGGGTGCCGCTGGCGTGGCTGCTGGCCCGCACCACCTTCCCCGGCCGTGGGGTGGTGCGGGCGCTGGTGACCGTCCCGCTGGTCATCCCGCCCGTGGTGGGCGGGGTGGCGCTGCTGTTGGCGCTGGGCCGCAACGGCGTGGTGGGGCGCTACCTGGAGTCGTGGTTCGGGCTGACGCTGCCGTTCACCCCGGCGGCCGTGGTGCTGGCGCAGGTGTTCGTGGCCATGCCGTTCCTCGTCATCACGGTGGAGGGGGCGCTGCGCGGCGTCGACCGGCGTTACGAGGAGGCCGCCGCCACCCTGGGGGCGAGCCGCGCGCGGGCCTTCTGGCGGGTGACGCTGCCGATGGCGGCGCCGGGCGTGGTGGCGGGCGCCGTGCTGTGCTGGGCGCGGGCGCTGGGCGAGTTCGGCGCGACGATCACGTTCGCGGGCAACTTCCCGGGCCGTACCCAGACGATGCCGCTGGCCGTGTACCTGGCGATGCAGGAGGACCCCGAGTCGGCCGTGGTGCTGAGCCTGGTGCTGCTGCTGGTGTCGCTGGTCATCCTGGCGGGGTTGCGGGAACGCTGGGTGGGTGCCCGGTGAGTGGGGCGTTGGACGCGCGGCTGACCGTGGACCGCGGCGGGTTCCGGCTGGAGGTGCCGCTGTCGGTGGCGCCCGGCGAGGTGGTGGCGCTGCTCGGGCCGAACGGGTCGGGCAAGTCCACCGCGTTGCGGGCGTTGGCGGGGTTGGCGCCGTTGACGCGGGGCCACGTCACCGTCGAGGGGCGCGACGTCACCCGCACCCCGGTGGAGTCGCGGCCGGTGGGGATGGTGTTCCAGGACTATCTGCTGTTCGGCCACCTCACGGCGGCGGAGAACGTGGCGTTCGGGCCGCGGTGCCAGGGGGTGGGCAAGCACCGGGCGCTGGAGCGCGCGCGGGAGCTGCTGCGGCGTATGGGAGTAGCGGAACAGGCGGGGGTGAAGCCGCGACGGATGTCGGGCGGGCAGCAGCAGCGGGTCGCGCTGGCGCGGGCGTTGGCGACCGACCCTCGGGTGCTGCTGTTGGACGAGCCGCTGGCGGCGCTGGACGCGCACACCCGGATGGGGGTGCGCGCGGAGCTGCGCCGCCACCTGGCCGCGTTCGGCGGGGCGAGCGTGCTGGTGACCCACGACCCGTTGGAGGCCATGGCGCTGGCGGACCGGGTGACGGTGCTGGAGGACGGTGCCGTGGTGCAGGAGGGGCCGCCCGCGGAGGTGGCGCGGCGGCCGCGCACCGACTACGTCGCCAACCTGGTGGGGCTGAACCTCTACCAGGGATGGGCCGAGGGGACGCGGGTGCGGCTGTCCTCGGGGGGCGGGACGGCGGTCGTGGACGCGGGGAGCGCGCACCGCGGGGAGGTGTTCGTGGCGTTCGCCCCGAGCGCGGTGGCGCTGTACCGGCAGCGGCCCGAGGGGACGCCGCGCAACGCGTGGCGGTTGACCGTGTCGGGTGTGGAACGGTTCGGCGACCGGGTGCGGGTGCGGCTGGAGGGGGAACTGGCGGTAAGCGCCGACATCACCCCGGCTGCCCTGGCGGAGCTGGACCTCGCCCCCGGCAGCGTGGTGTGGGCGGTCGTGAAAGCCACCGAGATCCAGTGCTACCCGGCCTGACCCGCGGGTGGGCGGGAGGATGGAGCGGCGACTGCCGGCTCGGCTTTCTACTGTTCTTCAACATGCCAAACATGACTCCCCATACTCCTTAGTTCACGCCAATATGAACCTGGGACGTCAAAGGCCGATTCAACGTATTCACCAAACGAACTCGCCAAATACCTGGACTCCCCCTCTCCCTCGGTATACGCCCACACACCGGAATTCCCCTCACAGAAGAAGTACAAGACGTACCCCTGGTGCAGCGCAAAGAAGAAGCGCCCGCACGTAGAAAGTTCCGGATCCTCCTCCAGCGCGAACTCTTCCGCATGATCATTGAGATCCAAGCAATCCGGATAGTATATTTCCATACCACGAAATAGATTCCCCGCCCCGCGGCCAAACCATCGCATGAATTCTATATAATCACCAGGCGGGGACACGGAGGGCTTGGCCGACAAAATACTTTCGATTTCTACTTCATCGCACCCTCGTATTTCACTTTCTTGCGCAATTTCCATATCTACAATACGACCTTTGAATGCTCTCGGGGAAAAAACACTCCCCCCTGTCGCGCTATCTCCCATCCGTCACCACTATCTCTACATTGGGAAACTCTTCCTTGAATTCCCTTGTTACTGATTGGCAGGAGCGGCACTGCGGAAGCTCCGTATGGAGGTTTATTGTCCCCTCTATATCAGGACGCGGGGATTGATAACTCCCATCATCATTGCGTGGATTTATATTTTCCGCAACCCGTTCAAGTATTTTTCTCTCTGAATCCAAAGCGCGTTGATTGCCTTCGCTCCCATCCGCCCTCGGGGGATCAGGAACATTATTATATCTTGGATTCTGCGGCAGGGTGGACGCGCCTTCGGGGTTTTGGTTCCCACTCACCCCAACGTACTGCTGGCTAGAAACTCCCTCCAAATCAACGTCGGCGACTGCAACATTCTTCCTCATCTTCGTTCTAGACGTCCACTCCCATTTCTCCCGCCAGTGAGAAACAGCTTCAGGTCCAGCGGGAACTTCGACAGAGTTTCCGTCGTTCAGGCATTCTTCATCGTCATTGTGGACGAGCGCGTCCGCTTGGCCCGCGCCCACATAGTAGGTGTGCAGGCCCTCGACAGTGAGGTTGTGGACCGGCTGGCCGCTGGCGCTGTAGGCCTGCAGAGCCTGCACCTGCACCCACGTGCCACTGGAGGTACGCAACCACGTACCCACCCGCAGCTCGCCCGCCTCGACCCACTCGCCGGCCTGAGGCGCCCAGAACGGATGCTCCTGGGTCGCCGTCAGCGTCCGGCTGCCGCCGTCCTCATCCTGGACCGTGACATCGACCAGCTGCTTGTCCCCAGCCGAGGAGATCGTGTCAGTGACCCGACGCGGACCCTCCTCACCGGTGCGGGGATCAAACGCCCACACCGCATCACCCGCCTCGACCTCACTGATAGCCACCCGGGAACCGTCGGCCAACACCACCGGCGTGGCAGGCAGGAAACTGTTAATGGAACAGCTCGCCCCCGACCCGTCGCTGTCCTCCTCGCCATCGTCGTTCTCGTCGTCGCGGCGGGAATCGGTGCTGGAGTCTCCGGGCGGCGAAGGGGCACCCTCGGCTCGGGTCTCGCTTTCCTCGTCTTGTGAGTTACCGCTGTCGTTGTCGCCGCGGCCGCGGTTGTTCCCCGCGGAGTCGGCCAGGGCCTCCAGGCGCTGGCGTTTCTTGTCCCAGCCCAGAATGGGAATCCCGGCGGAGAGGTTCTCGCCGGCAATCATGCCACCGCACTCGGCGTACCGGCCGTTTCTGCAGTGTTCCTGGGCCTCGTCGCTGGCGAGCATGTCCCGCGCCAGCCCGAGCGGGTCGTCCTCGGCGGCGTCGCGGATGTTCTCCACATCCTCGCGGCCCTGCTCGTAGCGGTCCTGTGCCGCCTGGACCGGGTCATCGCGGACGTCGTCGATCAGCTGTCCCAGGTCGTCAGCTGACTCCTGGAAATCCTCGACGGCGTTCTCTCCGGCCTGTTCGGCACCGTCCAGGAACCGACCGCCCTGCTCCTGGACGTCGTCCATGTCAGGCATGTCGGGCAGGTTCCAGTCACTGCCGCTGTCGTTGTTGGCCGGGGCGGCGTTGTGGCCGTCGCCGCCACCACCGCCACCGTCCGAGTCGTCGCCGCCGGAGGAATCCGAACCGCCCTCGTCCTCGCCGCCGCCGCTGTCCTGACCGGAGCCGTCCTCCTGGCCTGACTCGTCGTCCCGGCCGGAGTTCCCGTCCTCGTGGGACAGCTCCGGAGAGTCGGAGCCGTCCTCGGAGGCATCGTCCTGGCCGGATCCGGGGTCGGCGCCGTCCGGGTCGCTGTCCGGGTCCGTATCGGAGGTGCCCGTTCCCTGGGAGTCACCGGGGGAGAACAGGCTGTCGGTGGCGGACTGCACCCCGCTGCTGATGGTGGTGACCAGGCCGGATTGCACGAGCGCGGTCAGGATCGCCGCGCACAGCACGACCACCGCGCCGTATTCCAGGAGGGAGGCGCCGCGGTCGGGGTCATGGAGTCGTCTGAGCACGCGTTTCCCCACACGTATATGGACATATTGAACGCGGTTATAGCGACGCGTACGTTACCAAGAACGAAAATACGGATCTAGAGCGTAATGTCCGTTATGTCACTGAGTGAGGAACACAGTGCAGAAGGGAAACTGTTTTTCCTGATCAACGCTGCAGGAAAAACGCACGTGAGCTGGATCGCAACAGCAGGATGAGAATCATGGCGGGCAGCAGGAGCTGCGTGACAGCGTTCCCTCCCAGCACCAGCACCAGTGTGATGAGCAGGTACAACGTCATGCTCACCAGCACCAGCCAGAACACGACCACACCGTTTTTCCTGATCACACTGGCCAGAGTGATCAGGAACGCGGCCGGGAGGAGTTCCATGACGGCATACCCCAGCGCGTAGGCGTCCAGACCCAGCATCAGGAGACTGGCCACCGCCATGGCCGCCCAGAAACCGCCGAGGACGAACAACAGAATCCGAACCCACAGCACTGACCTGGGAAGTCGCAACGAGAACACCTCAAAATTCCGGGGAGAAATCACGCGAAAGGATACGCGACTCCCCTTCCTTTCGACGAAACGCCCCCTTCTCCCGACGACCGTCCCGGAAACACTCGTTGTTCCCACCAGCTCCGGGAGCGCCGCGTTCACGGGGGAGAGCGCGAACGCCCCTCGTCCCCTCCCCGCCCCGCCCCACACGGGCCGGCCACCCCTCCCCCCGGCGTGACCGGGGCAACGTTGTTCCCCCTCCGGTGGTCTGGCACATTACGAGAGTGCGTGTCACGATGTTGGGCCCATTCACGGTGCGGGACTCGGACGGCAGGACGATCCCGGTGGAGGGCCACCGCGTCGTCGCTCTCCTGGCCCGGCTCGCGCTCTCCCCCGGTGAGACCGTTCCCGCGCGCACCCTGGTGGAGGACCTGTGGGACGGCGACCCACCCGCCGGCGGGAAGAACACGCTGCAGCGCCTCGTGTCCCGCACCCGCGGCTACCTGCGCGAGCACGGCTCCGAGGCGCTCCTGTCCGGCTGGGACGGTTACATCCTGGACGTGGCCCCGCACGATGTAGACGCGTGGGAGTTCGAACACCTCGCCGCGGAGGGTTCGCGGCTGCTCAACGACCAGGCGCCGGGGGAGGCGGTGCTGCGGCTGCGTTCCGCACTGGACATGTGGGGCGAGCCGCTGGCCGACGTCGACACCGCCTTCGCCCGCACCGCGGCGCACCGGCTGCGGGAGACCCACCGCAGGGCGGTGGAGGACCGCATCGACGCGGAGTCGCGGCTGGACGACCCGGCACGGTTCCTGCCGCAGCTGCGCGCGCTGTGCGCCGAACACCCCCACGACGAGCGCGCCCACGGGCTGCTGATGCGGCTGCTGCGCGAGAACGGCCAGGACAGCGAGGCCCTCACCGTCTACGAGAACCTCCGGCGTGCGCTGGCCGCGGACCTGGGGGCCGACCCGGCGCCGTGGGTACGCGACCTGCACACCGAACTGCTGCGCGGCCACGCCCCCACCCCGGCGCCGCGCGGCAACACCGCGCCGGGGCCGTACCTCACCCGGTTCCTGGGCCGGGACGGGGAGCTCGCCGAGGTGGGGCGGCTGTTCCGTGACACGCGGCTGGTGACCCTGTTCGGTCCGGGCGGTGTGGGCAAGACGCGGCTCGCCGCGGAGTTCGCCGGTGGGAGCGGCGCCCGGTTCGTGGACCTCTCTCCGCTGCGCACCGGCCACAGCATCACCGACGCGGTCGCCAGTGCCGCCGGCGTGGAGAGCGCCCCCGTGCTGGGGCGGGCGCTGCCGGACCAGGACCGGTTCGCCCGGATCGCCTCGGCCCTGTCCGGGACGCTGCTGGTGCTGGACAACTGCGAGCACCTCATCGACGACGCGGCGGACTTCGCGCTGCGGCTGCTGGCGGAGTGCCCGGACGTGCGGGTGCTGGCCACCAGTCGGGAGCCGCTGGCGGTGGCCGGGGAGGCCACCCTGGCGTTGGACACCCTGGACCCGGAGAGTCCCGCCGCCGTGGAGCTGTTCCGGGAGCACGCTGCCCTCGCCCGTCCGGGGTTCTCGGTCACCGACGACAACGAGGCCGCGGTGCGTGAGGTGTGCCGCCGGCTGGACGGGTTGCCGCTGGCACTCGAACTGGCGGCGGCGCGGGTGCGCACCATGACGGTTCCCCAGGTGGCGCAGCGCCTGGACGAGCGGTTCCAGCTCCTGTCCGGGGTGCGCCGGTCCACGCTCGCCCGGCACCAGACGCTGCGGGCGGTCCTGGACTGGAGCTGGGACCTGCTGACCGGTCCGGAGTCCGCCCTGGCGCGGCGGCTGTCCGTGCTGCCGGGCGGTGCCACGGCGCACACGGCGGCCGCGGTGTGCGCCGGCGAGGGGGTTCCCGAGTCCGAGGTTCCGTACCTGCTGGCGTCCCTGGCGGACAAGTCGCTCGTCCACACGGTGGTGCCGGAGAGCGGGGAGGCCCGGTACCGGCTGTTGGAGACGCCGCGGGTGTACCTGAGGGAGCGGCTGCGGGAGGCCGGTGAGGAGGAGGTGCTGCGGGAGCGGCGCGCCGCCCACTTCGTGGGGCTGAGCGAGCGCACCGCCTCGGACCTGCTGGGGCCGGACCAGTGCCGCGCGCTCGAGGTGTTCGACCGGGAGTACGACAACGCCCTCGCGGTGGTGCGGGGCGGCGCCCCCGAGCCGGCCGCGCGGGTGGTGATGGCGTTGAGCTGGTACTGGATCATCCGGGGCCGGTACGAGGAGGCGGAGTACTGGACCCGTGGGGTTCCGGCGGACGACGACGGCGAGCGGGCGGCGGCGCTGGCCGCGCTGCGGACGATACTGCCGGTGGACTCCGAGGACGGGCGGGAGCCCTCCGCGATGGAGGTCGGCCAGCGGGCGCGGCGCGTGCGGGCGCTGGACAGTTACCCGCCGCTGGCGGTGCTGGAGTCCAAGTGCTGGCTGGCGGCGGGCGAGCACGAGCAGGTTCGGGCGAGTGCAGAGCGGGCGCGGCGGAGCACCCACCCGTGGGTGCGGGCCGCCGGGTTGGCGTCGCTGGCGCTGGTGGCCGAGGCCACCGGGGACAGCGGGACGGCGGAGCGTTGCACGGCCGGTGCGGTGCGGGAGTTCCGGGCGATCGGTGACCCGTGGATGACGGCGCAGCTCGTCGCGGCTCTGTCCAAGTACCAGTCGCTGCGGGGCGACGTGGACGCGGCGGTTCGGGACCTGCGGGACGCGTTGGAGCTGCTGCGCCCGGTGGGATCGGCGGACAGCCGCAACCTGGTGCTGGTCCAGCTGGGCGGGGAGCTGCTGCGTTCCGGGCGGCTCTCCGAGGCGGAGCGTACGTTCACCGAGATGCTGACCGGGGAGCGCACCCCCGTGGTGGAGCACCGTGTCCTGTGCGCGCTGGGACTGAGCGAGCTCGAGCTGGCGCGGGACCGTCCCGAACGGGCGCGGGAGCGGTTGGCGGAGGCCCGGTCCCTGTTCGGGCAGGCGCGGTTCGACACCGGCTACCTGCGGGTGGAGGTGCTGCGGCAGTCGGGGGCGGTGCTGCTGGCCTCGGGCCGCGTCGCGGAGGCCGAAGCCACCGCGGGTGAGGCAGCGGCGGCGGCGGAGGCCATCGGGGAGTCCCCGTCACGCGCGCTGGTGGCGGAACTGGTGGCCGAGGTCCACCACCGGAAAGGCGAATCGGCCTCGGCGGCGCGGGCGCTCGGGGACGCGACCCGCACGCGGGGCCGGCGCGACGACGGCAGCCCGCGGGTGCGGGAGCTGGCGGCGGCGCTGCGGGAGTCGCTGGGTCCGGAGGAGTTCCGGCGGCACTACCGCGCGTAGGGCTCGTTTGGCGGGCACTGTTCGTCCCGATGGGTGCTGGGCGGTGCCGTACTCAGCCCTGAGCCGTAGTCACGTTCGGCCGCCCGGCATGGAACCGGTTCCACCCTCGGTGCCCGGGAGCCCGCTTCCCGGATCGATCCGGGCGGGGCCGCGCGGCCCAACACTTCGCGTGCTTGCCGGGCTTGGCCGGTCAGGTGGTGGTCAGCGGGGCGTGTAGGCGTTGTGTGGAATGGCCAGCGCCCACACCTCGTCGCGGACACGAACGCACTCGGCGACGGTCGCGGGGTCGGTGATGATCTCGGAGCCCAGCACACGGCCATGCTCGTCGAAGTGACCGACAGCCAGGATCCGGTCGTCGAAGAGCCACCAGTCGTTGCCGCCGACCGGTGCGGCGAAGCCGGCGGGGAGCTGGTGGCGAGGTAGCCACCGGATGTCCTCGCCCGCTTCCTGGTTCTCCCGGGTGCCCTCATGCTCGAAGCGGATGTAGTCGGAGATCGGTTCGGTGACCACGCGCACCCGACGCACCCTGCGGCCACCGTCGGTCGCCGAGCGCATCAGATCCAACCAGGGCTGCAGCCATGCCTGATCGTCAGGGGTTCCGTTCAGCCAAGCGGTGAACGGACCGTTTTCTCCGGACACATGGTAAGAGTCGCGTAGTTCGAGGTGGAACGCGTCGCTCTCGAAGGTCTCGAACAGATTGTTACGCTGCTCGCTGCTGATCAGGTCCAATCGGGTGCTCCCATCGGGCGGCGAGGGGTGGCCCCGGGGTTCCCCACGCACTCCTCGGGGTGTCGGGATGCGCGTCCGGGCGCGCCTGGGCGTCAATGGCGGACGAGGGGTGAGCCAAGTCCTGTCAGTAGCAGGATGCCTGTATCAGTATCGGCTCCATTTAGCTGGTCACATTAGCCGCTTGGGAGCTGTGTGTGGGGGCGGGTGTCGGTCCGATTGCACCGGTTCCAGCATCCGACCATAGGGCTTCCCTAGCAGTTGCTCCAGGAAGGAGAAGGCGCTGTGCCTGTGCAGGAGCAGTGGCCAAATGAAAACAGCCCCCGGATCACCGGAGGCTGAGGTTTTCTCTCCCTGTGGCCGAGGGGCGCCACGAGGTGAGTGTTACAGGTTATCGGCGCGCACCTCGTCGAGGAACACCTTCCACTCAGACGCAGAGAAGGACAGGTGGCCGTCCTGCCGGTTCTGGGTGTCGCGGACAGCGGTCACCGTCCCCTCAGCGACCTCGACGCAGTTGCCGGTGCTGCCGCCACTGTAGCTGGATTTGTGCCAGTCCTGGTGTTTCCTGGTCATTCGTAGTCCTTCCTGAGCTCCCTGATCATCCTGGTAGATTCCGTTGGCGATAGCGCCTCTGCCTGGAGCGCCCCGAACAAAGTCCGGCAGCGGCGGACACTGTCGGGTGTGTCGATGACCTCCTCGCCCACCAGATGTTCAGCCAGGGCGACAGGACTTCGCCCCACGAAGTCCAACAGACGTAACGGACCACTCATCCCCGGGTGCATCGGTCGCGGCTGGGGTATCACCTGGAGTTCGACGCTCCCGGAGTCCACAAGCCCCAACACTTGGTCAAGCTGCTCCCTCATCAGCTGTATGTCGCGCACCACACGTGTGAAGGCGTACTCGTCCACGACGAACCACAGCACCGCGTCCGCGCGCAGGGTATTCCAGCGAGCTAGCCGAGCTTCGACATCGCGTTCGATCGTATCGGCCGGGTCCCATCGTCGCCCGAGGCGCATAGCAGTGTGTGCGTAGTCCCTAGTCTGGAGCAGTCCCGGTATCAGCGTCATCTGGTATTCACGGAGCTCCACGGCCTCGCGTTCGAGCAGCCCGATGTCTCTCCACCATTCGGGAACGTCCACGCTGTCGTTAATGTCCAGCCAGAGCCGAACCAGTGCGCCCCCTGTAGATAGCGCGACATCCAGTAGTTCCGCGTGATCGCGCTTGGGAGCACGGGAACCGTTTTCGATCGCTGACAACATCGAAGCCGATATTCCGGCCTTGCCTTGAAGCATTGTCTGGGTCAGTCCGCTCGCAGCACGGCGACGTTTGGTCTCAGCTCCGAAGCGTTTCCAGGCAGGATTAACGTGAACAGCCATGCCACATAATTACACAGCAGCGCTACAGATTGCCACACCATGGACAGAAACTGATGAAAATGTGGAGGCTCTGGATACCCAAAAAGTGTGTAGGCATTGTGGACCCTAGTAGCTCAACCCATAAGAAAGCCTCCGCGAGAGCCCGAACTCTCCGGAGGCGTGGCCATCAACTGACCAGGAGTCGATGACAATGCTCCAGTTTATTCGCACCCTCGCGTCCCTGTGGACGCTGCTCACGGTGCTGGCTGTCGCCCTGTTCCCGCCCACGCGCTACCGGGGCCGCTATGAATGCCCCGTACCGCAAGCCGCACCACCGCCACCCGCGAGGCGAGGTACGGCACGCCGCTTCACCGTGCCGTCGCCACGGGGTGGGACCTACGACCAGACCGGGTTCTCCTGCCGGGACGCGAACAACGGCATGGTGCCCCCGGCCGCGTTTCTCGAGCCCGAGGTGCTTGATCCCGAGGAGCACAGTCCGGTGCGGCCCTACGTGACCCAGCACGAACGCCACCGGCGGGAACAGGAGAAAGGACGGCGCTGCCTGGCCTGTGGCGCGGCCGTCCCCGCTCCGGAGTCTTCCGCCCCGCCGGTGTATGGGGACGGGTTGGACGATGTGCGTGCGGAGTTGTCCCCGCTGGTGCGGCAATGGCTAGGCCAGCGCGAGCAGACAACCCCGGTGGGGGTGGTCCGGTGAGCATCCCCCAGAACTGGTCCTCTCCGCTGCTGCGTCCGGGGGACGTGGCCGAGGTGTTCGGTGTGACCACCTCCACCGTCAACACTTGGGTGCGTGAGGGGCGCCTGTCCCCGGCACTGGTCACCCCGGGCGGGCACCGCCGGTTCCTCCCGGACGATGTCCAGGCTCTGAGGGCCACCATCCACCAGGACCAGGGAGGTGGCCAGTCGTGAACCTCACTCCGCACGAGCGCCGGCAGCTGCGCGACCTACTGGAGCAGCTCGCCTGGGCCATGGAGGGCGGCGCCCTGTGGCCCAACCAGATCCACGACACCCTGCAGGAACTCCACACCTGCGTGGACACCTGGCTCGGCGACGAGAACACCGACACCGACGACACCGAGACCACGATCCCGCCCCAGTACGACCACTAACCCCCGCGCGGGTCCCGCACCCAGCTCCTCGCCGGGTGCGGGATCCGCCGCTGGCGTCGAGATCGAGGAAAACCACGCATTCACCGCACGCGATACGTGGCCGACTACGATGGCGGCGCGTGAGCCGTGCCGCCAGAACGGGAGCGGGCTGTCCTCTCGGTTCACACGGGGGGTGCGGTCTCAGTGGCACGACGGTACGGTCAGATCCTGACCGCATTCACCGGAACACCGACCCTGTGGAATTACAAAACAATAACGGAGCGCATTCTCGCAGGTGGCGAAGGGTGAGCCCCACGCACGTGGGGATGGACCCGGATGCCGGCCGATCGGGCATACACCTCGATCGTGAGCCCCACGCACGTGGGGATGGACCGTCCTGGTCGACCTCGATATCCTGCGGGATCGGATGAGCCCCACGCACGTGGGGATGGGTCGGCAGAGCCGTGGACCCTGCGCCCCTCAGCGATCGGCGTCGCACGACGGCGGAACGGCCAGCGGAAGCCGGGTGCGGCGCCGGGCGGGAGCGGACTTGCCGCGCACCCGCACCTCGCGGGTCCCGGCTCTACCCCAGCTCGTCCCGGCTCTCTCCCGGTCATACGCGCTACCGCGCGGAGTCCGGCACTCCCCCGCGGAGGTAGGTCAGTACCGCCTGGACGCGGCGGTGCCCGTTGCCGTCCTGGGACAGCCCGAGCTTGTGGAAGATCGCGCCGATGTACTTCCCGACGGCGGGTGTGGACAGGTCGAGCAGGGTGCGGATGCGCTCGTTGTCGTGGCCCTCGGCCATGAGACGCAGCACCTCGTGCTCCCGGGGTGTCAGGGAGGCCAGCGGGGCGTCCTGGGCGCGGCCGTGCAGCAGTTGGGCGACCACGTCCGGGTCGAGGGCCAGCCCGCCCTCGGCGACGCGGGTGAGGGCGTCGGTGAACTGGGCGACGTCGCCCACCCGGTCCTTGAGGAGGTAGCCCACGCCGCGCCCCCCGCCGCCGAGGAGTTCGTCGGCGTAGCGGTGTTCGACGTAGGCGGACAGCACCAGCACCGGGAAGTCGGGCACGCGCCTGCGGATCTCGGCTGCGGCGCGCAGCCCCTCGTCCTGGAACCCCGGGGGGAGGCGGACGTCCACGACGGCGGCGTCGGGGGCGTGTTCCGTGAACAGTTCGAGGAGGGTGGTGGCGTTGTCGGCCACCCCGGCCACCTCGACCCCTTCCATCTCCAGCAGCAGCACGAGCCCCTGCCGGAGCAGCACGTCGTCTTCCGCGATCAGAACTCGCACGGCAACCTCGCCTTGATGGTGCTGGGCCCGCCGGGCGGGCTGGTGATGTCGGTGGTTCCCTCGAACGCGGCCACGCGCCGGCGGATGCCGGCGATGCCGCTGCCGCCGTTCTCGTCCATACCGCCGCGGCCGTCGTCGGTGACGGTGACGACGAGGTGGGAGCCCTCGGTGGTGAGGGCGACCCGGGTATGGGTGGCGCCGGAGTGTTTGGCGGCGTTGGACAGGGCCTCGGCGGCGACGAAGTAGGCGGCGGTCTCCACGGCGGCGGGCGCGCGGGCCGGTTCGCCCACGTCGACCTCGCACGGCAGGGAGCTGCGGGAGGCGAGGGCGGTGACGGCGCTGGCCAGGCCGCGTTCGGCGAGCAGCGGCGGGTAGATGCCGCGGACGACGTCGCGGAGGTCGGCCAGCGCGTCGTCGGAGGCCTCCTTGGCCAGGGCGAGGATACCGCGTGCGCGTTCGGGGTCTTCCTCCAGCAGCCGGTCGAGGATGCCCAGGTGCATGCGCACCGCGACGAGGCGGTTCTGGGTGCCGTCGTGCAGGTCGCGTTCGATCCGGCGCAGCTCGGCGCCGTGGGCTTCCAGGGCCTCGTTGCGGGAGGCGGTCACCTCGGCGATGCGGGCGGTGAGCCGGTCCCTGCTCGCGGTGGTGAGCACGCGGTGCGCCAGGCGGGCGTGCCACCGCGCCAACCGGGGCGCCGCCAGGTGGAACAAGGTGAGGTAGGCGGCGCCGACGAGGGGTGTGGCGAGCGCGGCGGGCCAGGACGACACGGGATACATCCCGGGGTTGACCGCGATACCGGAGGGCAGGGCCCACCACCACAGGGGGCAGGTCAGGGAGACGGCGGCGCCGAACAGCAGGACGAACGCCACCCCGCCGGTGGCCAGCCCCGCCGCGGCGTTGACGCACATCCACCGGAACGCGCTCCAGAAGTCGGACGGCCCGGTCGTGGAAGGGGTGTCGGGAGAGTGCGCGTCGAGATAGTGGGAGGCGGCGCGGAAATCACTGTCCACGACCGGTTTCGCGAGTTTCCGGACGAGCCGTAACAACGGGCCGCCGACGATGAGAACGGCCGTGGCCTGCGCGAGGAGAAGCCCGGAAAGAACGAACCAACAGGTGAGGGCGCTGATTCCCGCGCGCATTCCGTAGCGGGCAGTCGCCGCGGTGCTGGACAGCAGGCCCGCGTTCGGCGCGTCGGCGGCCACACCCCCCGGCATGGCGGGGGTTTCGGACATGCGGCGCAGCACGGGGCCCACTCCTCACCCGGTTACGGTTCGCGTTACGGCCGGTGTTTCGCCATACCCGGTTGTTTTCTTTTCCAACCGGATTTCGTGGTTCGCATTCGCGCTTCTGATAGCATTCCGGCAACCCGAGCAGAGGAGTTTTCCGTGCCGACGAGGGAACGAACGGGAAAGCCGACACGTTCGAAAGGCGACAGCGACGGGAATTCACACGGTGATAATCCCGCACTGCTGATGCGGGAAGTGTACCGGAAATACAGTTCCGGGGCGGACGAGACGACCGCCCTTGCGGATATTTCCGTAACGCTTGCGCGCGGAAGCTTCACTGCCGTAATGGGCCCGTCGGGCTCCGGGAAGAGCACGTTCCTGCACTGCGCCGCCGGGTTGGACCGGCCCACGAGCGGCAACGTGCGGCTGGGTGACACGGACCTGGACCGGTTGTCGCAGAACCGGCTCACCCGGCTGCGGCGGGAACGGGTCGGGTTCGTCTTCCAGGAGTACAACCTGCTGTCGGCGCTGACCGTGCAGGACAACATCACGATGCCGCTGCGGCTGAGCGGCCGCCCTGTCGACCGGGAGTGGGCGGAGCTCGTCACCCGCCGGGTGGGGATCGACCAGTGGCTGCGGCGCCGGCCGACGCAGCTGTCCGGCGGGCAGCAGCAGCGCGTCGCGATCGCGCGGGCGCTCATCGCCCGCCCGGACGCGGTGTTCGCCGACGAACCCACCGGCGCCCTGGACTCGCACACCGGCGGACAGGTGCTGGCGCTGCTGCGGGAGGTCGTCACCGACCTGGGGCAGACGGTCCTCATGGTCACCCACGACAGCGCCGCGGCGGCACACGCGGACGAGGTGCTGTTCCTCACCGACGGGAAGCTCGCCGACCGTCTCGCCGCGCCCACCGCCGAGGCGGTCGCCGAACGGATGAGCCGTCTGGGGCGGGCGTGAACATGCTCCGGGTGGCTGCGAAGACCCTGCGCGCGCGCAAGGCGCCCTTCGTGGGGGCGTTCGTCGCGCTGCTGTGCGGGACCGCACTGGTGGCGGCCTCCGGCATCCTCGTCGAGTCGGGGTTGCGCTCCTCGGTGGAGCCGCAGCGGTACGCGGCCGCCTCCGCCGTGGTCGGCGGCGACCAGACCATGCGCCCCGAGGGCGGGGACGTCATGACCACGACGCGCCTGCCGGAACCGGTGCTGCTCCCGGAGGGGATGGTCGGCGACCTCGCCGAGGAGCCCGCGGTGGAGCTGGCCGTCGGCGACCACACCACCGAGGTGGCCGTGCAGGGCCCCGACGGCGGCGCCAAGCCGGTGGAGGCCACCGGCCACGGGTGGGACACCGCCCCGCTGGGTCCCTACACCCTCCGGGACGGCGACGCGCCCGCCTCGGACTCCGAGGTGGTGCTGGACGCCGACCTCGCCGGGAAACTGGACGCCTCCCCCGGCGACACCCTCACCCTCACCAGCACGGCCACCCCCGCCGAGTACGAGGTCAGCGGCATCGCCTCCCACGAGGACCGCTCCTCCCCCCGCCGGAACGCCGTGTTTCTCACCCCCGCACAGGCGGGGCGGTTGTCCGGCGCCCCGGACCGGGTCACCGCCATCGGTGTGGTGGCCGCGGAGGGCACCGGCCCGGACGAACTCACCGCGGCGCTGGAGTCAGCGGCGGGGGACCGGGACGTGACGGTCCACACCGGCCGGGACATGAGCCGGCTGGAGTTCTCCGACGTCGGACAGTCCCGGGGGCTGCTGCTCCTCGTCGCGTCCTCGTTCGGCGGCCTGGCGGTGCTGATCGCGCTGTTCATCGTCTCCGCCACCCTGTCCCTGTCCGTGCACCAGCGCCGCCGGGAGTTCGCGGTGCTGCGCGCCATCGGCGCCACCCCGGGCCAGATCCTGCGGATCGTCGGCGCGGAGGCGCTGCTGGTGGCGGCCGCGGCCGCAGTCGTGGGCTGTGTCCCCGGTGTGCTGGTGGCCCAGGGGCTGCGGGCGTTCTTCGCCCGCATCGGGGCCATCCCCGCGGACCTGCACCTGTCGGTGGGGCCGCTGCCGCTGCTCGCCGCGGTCGCGGTGACGGTGCTGACCGCGCTGGTGGGCGGGGTCACCGCCGCCGTGCGGCCGGCCCGGGCCGACCCGGTGGGGGCGCTGCGGCAGTCCGCGGCCGAGTCCGGCGAACCGGCGGCGTGGCGGCGCACCGCCGGACTGGTGTGCCTGGCTCTGGGGGGGAGCGCGTCCCTGACCCCGCTCGCGCTGCGCACCGAGCTGGGCGCGGCCGGGACCGGCAGCGCGGTGCTGCTGCTGGTGGTGGCGGTGGCGCTGCTGGGGCCGGTGCTGCTGCGGCCGCTCGTGGGCGCGGTCACCGCCCCGCTGCGCCGCATCCGCGTGAGCGGGTTCCTCGCCGCCGAACACACCGAGTCGGACTACCGCCGCCTGGGGTCGGTGCTGACACCGCTGGTGCTGGCGATCGGGCTGACCCTGTCCATGTCCTACACCCAGTCCGTGCTCACCTCGGCCACCGACACCCAGGTGCGGGAGGGTCTCACCGCGGACGCGGTGCTCACCGACGCCGCCTCGGGCGGCATCGGCGCCAAGGCGGTGGCCGACATCGCCGAGACCCCCGGTGTGGGGGCGGTGTCGCCGGTGCGGGAGACGGAACTGTTCGTCACCCGCAGCCTGTTCGGCGATCCCGAGGTCGTCACCTACACCGCCAGCGGCGTCGCTCCACAGGCGCTGGACGACACCCTGGACCTGGGGGGCGTCGACGGCGACCTCTCCCGCATGGGTAAGGCGACCATGGCCATGGAGAACTCGAACGCGAACCTCCTCGGCGCCGAGGTGGGCGACGAGCTGGACGTGCGGCTCGGCGACGGCACCCCCGCCACGCTGCGGCTGGTGGCCACCTACGAGCGCGGGCTCGGGTTCGGCGACGTGGTGGTGCCGAACGGGGTGCTCGAGGGGCACGCGGCGCCGCCGTCCCGGCTGCTGCTGTCCTCCGCGGACGGCGCCGGCACCCAACAGCTGCACTCCGCCGCCGAGGAGGCGGCGCAGCGGCACCCGACACTGGAGGTCACCGACCGTTCGGGGTTCGTGGACCGGGCGCGGGCGCAGTCGCGGCTCGCCGCGTGGATCAACCTGGCGGGGTTGGCGGTGATCCTGGGCTACATCGCCGTGGCGGTGGTGAACACCCTGGTCATGGCCACCGCGGGCCGGTTCCGCGAGTTCGCGCTGCTGCGCCTCATCGGCACGACGCGCCACCAGCTCACCCGCTCCCTGTGGTGGGAGGTGCTCGTGCTGGTGCTGCTCGCGGTGATCCTGGGGACGGCGGCGGCCCTGGTGCCGTTGAGCGTGCTCAGCGTCGCCTTCCTGGGGACGCCCGTCCCGGCGGGACCGCCAGGGGTGTACGCGGGCGTCGTCGGCGGCACGGCGCTGCTCACCGCCCTGGCGGTCATGGTGCCGGTGCGGCTGTCCCTGCGGTCCCGCCCCATAGACGCCCTCAGCATACGGGAGTAGGGCCGCGCCCGCCTTCGGGCGCGGCCTGATGCGCTCCTCGGTGCCCCACCAATCCCGTTAGGTGTCGAAAACCGCGGTTGCGGCCGCGTGGGCGAGAACGCTCTGTGTCGTCGCGGAGAGGCCGATGCGGTTGAAATGGAACAGGACATGGTGGGCCAGGACCGCGCGCAGTCCACGGGTGAGCGTGCCGGTGCGGGCGTGTTCTCCCAGGTCTCGTCCCGCCTCGGAGAATGCCTCTGCCCAGGGGATGAGCCATTCCAGAGGCGCTCCTTCGCGCAAGAGCGGACTTTTCGGTCCCGTATCCACGAGAATGAGTCTCACCAGGTCGGATCCCAGGCGGTGGAGCTGTTCACGGGATACGCCGGAGGGCAAAGAGCGTTCCTCTGCCACGCGTGCCCAAACGTCACCATGCTCGTAGAAGTCTTGGCCCGCGCTGCGCATCAACAGGCTGCACAGCATGATGGAGAGTTCGCGGCGCTGTCCGGTTCCTCCGTGGGGGATCCGGGAGAGGTGTTCGAGAATGGTGCGGCTGTCGTGCCAGAACAGGGTGTGGGCGGTGTCCATGGCTGTTGGGCCGCCGAAAGCATACTCCTCGGGTTCGTAAATGCCTCGTGTCCACTCGGTGATGCGGCCCCGGGCTTTCCATTCCTCCAGTGCCTGGTCAAGGGGGTGCTGTGCGCATTGTGGTGCGGGCTGGTAGCGCACTCGCCATTGCGGGAACTTGCGGGTGAAGAACCAGCGGGTGATCGCATCCTCGGTTTCGAGGGTGGCTAGTGCGGAGCGGAGTTCCTGTGCGGCGAGGTCTTCGGCCTCCTGGCGGGTGTCGAACGTGATGAGGTACTGGCGCCAGTCGTCCGGAGGCATAACGTGGTGCCTTTCGTGGGGCACGTTCAGTTGACGAGGAGGCACGCGTCCCAGCCACTGGTGGCGGGCGTGTCAGCGTGGGCGGTGTGCAGAGCGAGAGCAGCACCTGCGGTGCCGGTGAGCAGCCCCAGATCGCGGGAGGATTCGGAGGGGCGGTCGAGCGGGGAGGTGTCCAGTTCCGGCAGGTGTGAAGCGATATCGGGGGTGAGGGCATCAGCGGCCGCGCGCCGGGTCGTGTGGCACAGTCCGGCCCAACCGTGGCACAGGCCGGCCTCGGTGATCTGGGCACGCTGGACAGGGTCGGTGAGACAGCCGAGCAGGGCACGCTCGGCTGTGAGCTGGCGCCGGGTGTCGCCCGTGGCGATGGCGGCGAGTTGCTGGGCTCGGGCCATGCCGGGTGTTCCGTAACACCACGAGGGGCGTTGCGGTTCCGGGTGGTGGGATCGGTGGCCGTACAGCTCCGCGCGAGTGACCCACTGGGGCCACCACACGGTGGTGCCGTTTTCTCGGCGCCACGTGTCCAACCAGAAGCAGATCCGTTGGATGGCCTCGGTGTGATCCTCGACGGTGACGCCGCGGCGCAGGGCGAGGGAGAGCAGTGCGAGGGGTCCGGAGATCCCGTGGGCCATGCCAAGGTTGCCGTGACCGCGGGGAAAGGCCGGTGATGGTTGCCCTGTGGGTCCCAGGTCGGTCCACCAGCCGGGCAGTTGGCCGCTGTCTCCCGGCAGTGGTGCGCTCAGGCGTACGAGGTAGGACAGTACCTCTGCGGTGATGCTGCTGTGGGGGTGGCGGCGCAGGTGGTAGGTGCCCAGCCCGGTGAGGCCGTGGATGAGGTCGAACTCGGAGGGTGCGGGGCGGGTGTTGTGGTCGATGCGGGCATGGGCGTTGTCCAATCGCCGCCGGGTGAGGGCGGTGATGCTGGTGTCCAACGTGGCGAGTGTGTGCTCGTAGCGGTGCGACGTTCCGGCTGCGGTGTGGAGGGCGAAGGCCAGTGCCGGGGCGCCGAAGTACAGGCACGCGTCGGTGTCAGCGGTGAGGGTGTCCTGGGAGGCGGCCGCGAGCCAGGCGTGGGCGGTGTTCCAG
Source organism: Haloactinospora alba (assembly GCF_006717075.1). NCBI lineage: Bacteria > Bacillati > Actinomycetota > Actinomycetes > Streptosporangiales > Nocardiopsidaceae > Haloactinospora > Haloactinospora alba. The sequence continues at coordinate 375,010 of NZ_VFQC01000003.1, read as the reverse complement.
TCGCCGTGCTGGGTTCGGGCGCGTTCGATGTGCAGCAACGCGATTCCGCAGGCGCCTGAGGCCAGGGACTGGCCCGGGTGCGTGTGGGTGGTGGTACGGGCGCGCTGCTGGGGTTCACGGTGCATGATGGTTTCCCGGATGGCGGTTGGTCCAGCTCAGTGCTGCGGCGCGGGCGAGGTGTAGGCATGTTCGTTCGTCGTCGGGGGCGATGCCGCTCATCCGCACGTGGTGGAGGTGCAGCAGCGCGGGCAGCATCCTTTCCGGGCGGTGCTGCTGTTCGTCCAGGGCCGCGCGGTAGGTTGCCAGGGCTGTGCGGCGGTGGTGCCAGGCAGTCGTGATGGCCTCTGTACCGGGTAGCGCGTGGAGGGCGGAATGGTCGTCGTACACACCGGTGAGCTGGAGAGTCTGAGTCCGGATCGTTCGGTCCGGTGCTGGGGTGGAAGTGGTGTCGATGCGGTCGATCAGCCACCGCATGCCCGAGGAGGGGCTCTCGGCCAGGGCGGTGGCGAGGTCAACCATGCTTGCGGCGGTGAGAGCCTGCGCGGCGAGGGGCCTGTTCGGCGCGAGGTAGTGGAGTTGCGCGAGTGCGGCCGTGGAGTCGGCGATGAACACCTCCTCGGCGGCGTCCATCGCCGTGCCGGTGCCGAACCTTCCGGTCTCGGGATAGTAGGTGTCCATCTGCAGACGACCGGTGAGCCCGTGGTGACGTAGTTTCTCGACCCAGGCGCTGAGGCGTTGGGCGATGTCGGCGAACGTCTCCGGAGTGGTGCGTATCCGTAGCCGCAGGTGGGGGTGCGGGTCGCGGTAGCGCATGAACCACCACTCGGGCGGATGCTCCCAATCCGCCAGGAGTCGGGGAAGGTGGCGGGTCAGGATCGTGGCGTGCTGCTCGGGGGGAGCGTACAGCTTGGCGTACAACCACCCATCGGCACCGGGGAGATGGCCGTGGTCGCGGTTCACCGTGGGGGCAGGGTGATCGGCCGGGGTGGTTGGCTGGGGGGCGGGTCGTCGGGTGGTGGCCAACGGTACGACGATCTCGTGGGCGCGTCCGTGGCACCATCCGAACGCCTCGGCTGGCGGTGCCTCGCGGAGGAGGGTGTTTGTGTTGCGGTCGAGTTCCGAGCGCAGCAGGTGCTGGTGGGCGGGTTCCTCTAGGTTCAGGCGCAGCCGACGGTCGCCGTGGCCGAGGTTGACCTCGTCAGGGACACGGCGGTGTTGGCGCCAACGGGAGAACTCTTCTTGCCACTGCGGCCAGGGAGTGCGGCTGTCGGGCAGGTCGTTGGGAGTGAGGCGCCACTGGGCGGGTGCGAGGATCGTGCGCCCGTATCGCAGGCGGGGCACGAACGGTAGGTGGCTGGCGGTGCCCCAGGAGAAAAGGGTGCAGGAAGCGGCGCGGGCGTTGTTGATCTCGCAGAGGAACCGTGCGAGTGGGTGGGTGTGGGTGGTGTGCTCGACCGCGTTGAACATGAGGGGGTCCACGACCTGGCCGCGGGAGAGCGACATGAGGGCAAGCCGTTCGGTGTCAGCGGTGACGATGAGGTCCTCCAGCGGCACCGGTTCCGTGGTGGGGGTGGGAGGTTCGGCGAGTGGGACCGTGCGGGCGAGGACTTCCGGGGCGCGGGCCACGTTGTCGGTGCCGGGGTACAGCGGAGGGCAGCACACCTGAACCGGTGCCGCGTTCTCGACCGTGGTGGGGAGTTGGGTGTAGGCCGTGGTCATGCGCTGGCGATCGGCGGGAGCGAAAAGGTCCAAGAACCGTCCCGCCATCGTTCCGGCGGCGCGGGACGCGCCGGTGACGGCCAGGTCGAACGCGCCCTGCCATAGGGCTTGGGGTGCGGGGGCGTGCAGGCGGAATGACAGTTCGGTGTGCGGTGGTGCCGTGGGGGTGGTTCCGGCCAGCCGGGTAAGTGTTTCCTCGTCCAGGACGACCTCAAGGTTGCGTTCCATCGCGGCGTGTTGTGCCAGTGCCAACAGTTGGCGGTCCCGTTCGGACACGTGTTGCTGTTGCGGCGGGGGCAGGTGCGAGTCCCGGTAACCGGCGGGAAAGCCGAGCCCCGTGGCCGGGTTGAGGAGTTCCATCACAGGAACACGGGCACCGATGCCGTAGCGTTCCAGGAACCGGAGGTGGTAGTCGGCCCACTCGGGGGTTCCGTGCGGGTGCGGGCTCAGTCGGGTCAGTGTTTGTGCTGCGGTTTCGGCTTCACGCTGCACAGCGGGTGGCAACCGCAGAGTGCTGTCGACCCGGAGATCGGCTGCCACAGGTGGGTCTTTGGTGGCGAGGCGCGCCATGCGCGCGGTTACGGCGTTTCGTGTCTCACGTTGTCGTTCGGGTGGGCATGTGTGGTTATGCCGCGACAGTTCGGCCTGTATGCGGCGCAGTTCATGAACCAGTCTGGCCGTTTCCGTGGGTAACACTGTCGTGTCCACGGTTTCGATGACCCCGAGGAGGTGGTCCAGCGGGTCGGTGGCGCTCATCGGTGGGCGCAGGTCGGTGATCAGGAACCGTTGGGACAGCAGCTCGTCCACCATCCCTGTGACCACCGATACCGGCGTATCCGGGAACCGGACCCGCACTTTCTCCGTGAGGGTCCCTATCGCGATCGGAGAGCTGGCCTCGCTCAACACCGTCTGTACAGCTGTGGTGTTGCGGATGGAGACTTCCGCAGGGGTAGGACGATGCGGTTGGGATATCTGGCATCCCACCACGACGCGTGTGTCGCGGACGAACGCCAGGTTGCTGGCGACCACCAGCAGCTGGTCGCGCAATTGAGGGCAGTTCTCCAGCCGGGTCGCCACGTCCGCGAGCCATTCCGCATCCGCCCGCGCGACGGCCCGGTGGTTTTCGTCCCAGTGGGAAACGAGCCCATCACCGAGTTCCACCGGTGCCACGCCGGCGAACAGGCCGAACGGTGTGGCCCGGTTGTCCGCCCGCAGCACATACCGGGCGAGTGACTCCACCACGCGCCGCACCTGTTTGGGGCGCTGGCGGGATCCGGTGCACACCTCACGCACGCGCTGCGCCAGCACCGGGCTTGCCAACGTGACAGCCGCCGCGAACTCCGGTTGCCGCCAGAGACGGGTTACCCACTGGCGCCAGATCGCCACACGGCCGCTCGTATCACCACGCAGATCAGGCCACGCGGCAACGTTGCCGCAGTGGGCGCTTGCGCGGACCACAGCCGCATCGACACACGTATACAACCGCAACACTCCCGAGACGAGGGACAGCAGCCTGGTGGCGGCCGTGCGCCACCAGGCATCAGGAGGGGACCTGAAGTGCGCTAACACCCCGTGGCGGGGCAGGCGCTTTCGCATGTCTGGCCGCAGTTGTCTTCCGTGTTCTGCAGCAACGCGGCGACCACCGGTCCAGATTCGGCGATGCTGACGTCGAGCTCGAACTCCGCGTCTGCCAGTGGTGCTGTCGCTGCCACCATGTCCGCGTGGATCGTCATGGGACCCGTATCCTTTCTCGTGAATCTCCGGCACTGCAGTATTGCGTTGTGACCTGGGAAAAAGCTGTCATGGCCAGGAGATGACCAGTCGTGTGTGGCGCTTGTCGATAACGCGTTTCGGTTCTTCCGGAAGCGACTCGTCCGGCGTGTGGGCGGGATACAGCTCGAAGTGCGCTCCCGGGCCGCCCCGTTGTTCGCGGTCCCAGAGCCGGATGAGTTCCGTGTACTGCTTGGCGAGGCTTTCCGCCTGGGGACCGTGGGCGTAGACGCCGAGCTCGAACCTGTTGTCGCCGGTTGCTGGCCGGGAGGCGCGGTAAGCCAGACTGTCCTCGGTAGTGGCCGTGGGAATGCCGAGTCGTGCGCCTCGGGGCACCAGTCCCCGGTCAATGGGTGCCTGCTGTGCTGCCAGCAGGCAGAACCCCGGTGCGGTGGTACCGAGCCACAGGGCGAGGTCGTCCACGGGCTCGTACCCGCCGACCTCCACACCCGACCAGTGTTCTGTTCGGGTGGAGAACAAGGCTTCGCGCAGAGACGTGGCATCGCGGTGCTCGTCACTGTCGATACGCAGACCGACCTCGTCCCCGTCCAGCAGGACCAGCCGTTCCTGGTGTGCTTCGGCGCCTTGCATAGGCACGAATCCGCACAGCGCATACTCCCGGCTCACCAACCGTTGCGCGTCGCGCTCGAAGGCGATGGAGCGGGTCAGGCCTCGCATGCGCAGCGGGACGACGAGTCGTCCGCCCTCGGTGAGCTGATCGATCCAGGCGGGCGGGATGTCCCATGCGCCAGCGGTGACGATGATCCGGTCGTAGGGCGCGTTGTCGGCCACTCCGTGGTCGGCATCGCCCAGCACCACATCGACATGGGGGTGGCCAGCCGCTGTGAGGCCGTTTCGTGCGCGTTCCACGACTTCCGGGTCGATGTCCACCGTGGTGACTTTCCCCTCGGGGCCGGCCATCGCGGAGATCAACGCGGCGTTGTATCCGCCCGATCCGATTTCCAGTACCCGGTCTCCGGATTCGATTTGGAGTTGTCGCAGCATCACCGCCTGCATGCGTGCCGCTGAGATGCTGCTGATAGCGATACCGTTCTCGTCTCGTTTGGTGACAACGGAGCTATCGGCAGCATAGGCTTCTTCGAGCGATTTCTCCGGAAGAAAAGTGTGGCGCGGTACGCTGCGGAAGGCATCGGCGATCCGGTCTCTGCCCAGCACGCCTAGCTCTTGCAGCTCACCGACCATCGCCTCCCGCAATAAGAATGCGTATTCGTCACCATCGACGGTATGTGCTGGTCCCATACCTACTCCTTAAAAACATCGATCCACCTCAGCGCCGACCACATTTTCATCAAAAAGAGGTAGAAAAAAGATATATTAAATGATTTTCCACTGCACCAAAGCGTTCATGATAGCGCCACCTCCAGGGAGGTTATCCATGAACTCGGTGTGAAATAAGGCGGGATTATCCTTCTTGCACGACATTACTCCCTACCTCCACTGGCCGCATCTTGCCACCATCGACAGTGCGATACCAGAGAGAGTGAACGATGAGCTAATGGTGGCGAGGAAGAGGTAAGAGCTGTGAAGACACGTGAAGTACCAGGGAAACCTGTGAAGCATAAGTGAATAGTCCAGCACACCTGGCAGAATCCCCGTGTGAGTAGAACGGACCGTGAGGCACTGGAACGGTGGGGGCGCGCTCTGAGGGAGCAGCGCAACGCGCGTGATATGACGCAGAACGCCCTGGGCCGGGCGATCGGCGTGCAGGGAACCGCGATCTCGAACATGGAACGCGGTGAACGAGGACCCCAGAAGCGGACTCTGAAGTCGTTGGACTCCACGCTCCAAACAGGAGGGCAGCTCACCCAACTATGGAGAGAGCTCAGCGAGAGCAGTCATCTCGCCTACCTCGGCCGGCTCTCGGAACTGGAACAAGACGCAACCTCGATCCTGGAGTTCCAACAGAGCCTCATCCCTTCCTTGCTCCAGACACGGGCCTATGCCGAGATGGTGATGCGCGAGGTGTCCCCGTGGGAATCTCAGGAGAGAACGGAGGGCAGTGTAAGAGCGAGGGTGGAGCGAGCGACGCGCTTCCTGGACGCGGCTTCTCCCATCATGGTGATAGTTCTGGATGAGAGGATTATCCGGCATCCGATCGACACCTCGGACATCATGCGAGAGCAGCTCGCCCATATCCACCAGTTAGGTGTCAACGAGCGGATCACCCTCCAAATGGTGACCGCGCGGAAACACACCGGATTGGTAGGGTCGTTCAAGGTGCTCGCCCCCGCAACAGGGCCAGAGCTCGTCTACGCTGAGTCCGCTGCCCAAGGGCAGTTCGTGGATGACAAAACCGAGGTGAGCAGGTTCAAACTCAGGTTCGGTCGGCTGCAAGCCGTTGCATTGCCACCGGACCAGTCTCTTGCGCTGGTCCAGGAGAAGATTGAAGGTTTCGACGATGAGTGACGTCCGTTGGCACAAGAGTAGTTACAGCGGAGGCTCGCATCAGGACTGCGTCGAGGTGGCCGAATCCCCTGACCTCGTCAGAGTACGGGATACCCGGAACCGAGAGTCAGGGCACCTGACTGTGACCAGTGGAGAATGGGCCGCGTTCCTCGCGGACGTGCGAGCCGATCGGCTTTGAGCCTTCACGGAGTCCCATGACGGACGAACGAGCTTGGGGATCCTGGGGACGGCGGCGGCCCTGGTGCCGTTGAGCGTGCTCAGCGTCGCCTTCCTGGGGACCCCCGTCCCGGTGGGACCGCCCGGCGTCTACGCGGGCGCCGTCGGCGGCACGGCTCTTCTCACCGCCCTGGCGGTCATGGTGCCGGTGCGGCTGTCCCTGCGGTCCCGCCCGGTGGATGCCCTCGGCGTCCGGGAATAGGGCGCCCTGGCGTCGGAGCTTCCGCCGCAGGGGTGTCCGGCGTATCCGTGCTGGCGCCCGCGGCCCCGCGGCAACCGGGGCAAAAGATTGCCTGGCCATGTACCAGGCGACATCGTGTCGGGGTATGGATCGCAGCGTCGGCACGGCCCTCTCGCGGGCGGCTCGTACCCGGCCACGGCTGGTAGTGGCTCTGGGCGCGCTCGGCGTATCCACCTCCGGGGTTTTCGTGGACCTGTCCGGGACGTCACCGGGCACCGCCACCCTCTTCCGGTGCGTGCTCGCGCTGCCGCTGCTGTGGCCCCTCGCCCGCCATGAACGGCGCCGGACGGGCGGGCTGTCACGGCGGCGCGGCGCGGTCGCGGCGGTGGCTGGTGCGCTGTTCGCGGGAGACGCGCTGTTCTGGACACAGGCGGTCTCCGAGGTCGGTGCCGGGCTGACCGCGATGCTGGTGAACACGCAGGTCGTCATCGTTCCGCTGCTGTTCCTGCTCATCGACCGCGAACGGCCACGGGGCGTCTTCCTCGCAGCCGTGCCGTTCATGGTGGCGGGCGTCGTGCTCACCGGCGGCATCGTCGGTACCGGAGCTCACGGCGCCGCTCCGGTACGGGGAACGGTCCACGCCGTCCTCGCCGCGTTGTGCTACTCGGGGTTCCTGTTCCTGCTGCGCCGCAGCGGGAACACCGGCGGGGCGATCCAGTCCTACTGCGGTGTGCTCGTGTCAGCGGCCGTCATCTCGATCGCCGTCGGAGCGCTGTGGCAGGGCGTCACGTTCGCCCCCGGATGGCCGGCGCTGGGCTGGCTGGCGCTGACGGCGGTGTGCATCCAGGTCCTCGGCTGGCTCCTGGTCGCCCTGGCGACCTCCCACCTGAGCAGCGCGGTGAGTTCGGCTCTGCTCATGCTTACCCCAGTCGGCGCCCTCGCCCTGGCCGCTGTGGCTCTGGGCCAGCAGCCCACGGTCCTGCAGCTCCTCGGGTGCGCCCTGATACTCGTCAGCGCCTACGCCGCGTCCGTTCCCGGCTCGTTCTGGCGCCGACCCATGATCGCCGCCAGGAGATCGCCGGGTTCCGGCATCCGATCCGCCAGCAGGACGGACCCGGCGAACCGGGACGTTCACTGACGAACGGTTGTCACGGCCTACGTGATCGTCTGGAGGACCCAACAGTCCCGTGCCGCGGCGTGGGTGTACAACTGCTTGAGAAGTTCGAACCCCGGCGCCAGGTCAGTGTCGAAGGCCTCGTCGTCCCAGATGTTCGGATAGATCTCCGCCTCGGACATGGCGTGGGGGTCGTAGCGTTTCCGGAGTTCGTCCACCCCGACCGCGTCGAGCGCGGTCGCGACGGCGGCCACATTCGCGGCGTCGAGCAGAAGCCGGGGGGTATCGCCGTCGCCCTCGTCGACCTGCTCCCCACCCAGGACGGCAAGGGCCAGTGGGCCTTCACCGTCCCACGCGCTTCCGGTCAGCAGCCAGTGGATACCGTGCCACGCCTTGTCCAGATCCACCACCGCCGGAGGGGCGCCCGCGCCTCCGACCGGTTCCCGGAGTGACTCGGGGTTCTGCCGCACCCTGGCGGCCTCGGCGGCGCTCAGCGCGCGCCCCTTCCAGATCATCCCCATGAACGCCTCGTTCTCCGTTCCAGGTACGCGTCCGGGCACAGCCCATGGCGGTCATGCTGACCGGGTGAGGGCCGTGACCGTCGCACTCCACGATGGCGCGGGCGAGACCCGAGCGGCCCGACATGGGATTCCGTGCCGTTGCTTCTCAGCTTCGTCGATCTCGGAGCCTGCTCACCCCGGAGCAGTACCGAGATCCGGATCGTACTGCGGGGCGGGGACAGCACGCAGGCGCCGTCTTCCCCGTCCACCGCCGGAAAGCCGTACGGGCGCGTGGTCTCGGCGCCGTACTTGCCGGCCGCAGGAATCCGGACCGATCATCGGCTCCACGGCGGCCTGACGATGGTCCACGTTCCTCATCGCGTGCGCATTCGGCGTCCCCGTAGGTGCGGCACGGTCCCCTCGTTCAGCCACGGACACGTCGGCGGCGGCTCACGCCGCGCCCCGTCGCTGGTGGTCGACGTGCCATCGAAACCGCGGCCCTTGGCTTGGCTGAGGAGACCGCCGATACCGGCTAGCACCCCGACCAGGGCGGCGAACACCCAAGCTGGCGCGGAGTACGGACGGTCCGGGGCCGCAAATAGGGTTGTGATCGTGGAGATGAAGTGGGAAGCCCTGACCGTCGACGCGCGGGAGCCGCGGTCTCTCGCGCGGTGGTGGGCGCAGACCCTCGACTGGGACGTGATGGATCCTGACCCGGCCGGCGTCGAGGTCCGGTCGCCCGACCGGCACTCGCCGTCTCTCTTCTTCGTCCACGTGGACGACGCGAAGCCGGCCAAGAACCGCCTGCACCTCGACCTGTACGCGGAGGACCAAGCGGCGGCCGTGGACGACCTCGTCGCCAGGGGAGCCACACGCGCCGCCGTGGGGCAGTCCGATGACGCCGAATGGGTGGTGCTGCGTGACCCCGAGGGCAACGAGTTCTGCCTCCTCGAACCACGCTGACCGCTGCGGGGACCCGGAGTTCTCGCATTTCATACCCATACGGGCCGGGTGATGGCCCTCGAGCCTGGCGCTGTTTCCACGCTCGGCGGTCACGTGTGGAGGCAGCGCCAGACTCGATGCGTGCTCCGGGATCTGTGCGGCGCGTAGGCGGGCGTGTATGCCCGGAGGTCATGCCCACTCCGCTCGATCCCGGCATTCGCACGTTCGTAGACCAATCGCGGGAACTCCGGGATCCTGCTGACCGCTGCCTCCGCGATCGTCTCGCGCGGAACCCGCCCTCGCCGGTGGTAGCCGACGCGAGCCGGCCGGACCCCTCAGCCGACCCCATCGGCCTCACCGCGGGGCGCGGCTACAGCCGACCGGAACTTCGCCGTTCATAGGCCCCGCAAGCGGCATGGGCGATGATGCGGTCGTAGTCCGGCCGGTGGCCGCCACTGGTGTCCACGGTGCGGCTCGGCACGGTTCCGCGTCAGGCCGGGCCGAGGACGCAGAACTCGTTGCCCTCCGGGTCCGCCAGGACCGTCCACGGGACGTCGTCACCCTGGCCGAGGTCGACGTCGGTGGCGCCGAGAGCCCGCAGCCGGTCCGCCTCCGCCGACCGCTCGCCACCGGCGTACGGCCGGAGGTCGAGATGGACGCGGTTCTTCACCGTCTTCACGTCGGGTGTGCGGACGAACTCCAGATACGGGCCGACGCCCGCGGCGGAGCGCATCGCCGCGTGGTCGTCGGTGACCTCGTGCAGGGTCCAGTCCATCGCCTCGTCCCAGAACCGGGCCATGGCCCGCGGATCCGCGCAGTCGACCAACACGGCGGCGATCGGCCCGGTGTCCTGGTAGGTCGACCGCGGCTCCAGCACGCAGAACTCGTTGCCCTCCGGGTCCGCCAGGACCGTCCACGGAACGTCGTCACCCTGGCCCACGTCCGCGGGCGTCGCGCCGAGGTCCTTGAGGCGGGAGACCACCTCCGCCTGGTGGTCCGCGGAGGCAGTAGCGAGGTCGACGTGCACACGGTTCTTCACCGTCTTGGGTTCCGGGACGGTGAGAACATCGATGCAGACGGCGGTGGGGTCGGGATAGGAGAAGCCCACGGGTTCGAGGTTGGTCACGCCGGGTCCCTCGCTGCTGGTGCCCCAGCCGAGCACCTCCGCCCAGAACCGGCCGACCGCGGAGTCGTCCCGGGCGTTCATAGCAATCTGGACAAGTCGTGTTGTCATGCCGTTGATCCTACGCCCGCGGGCCACGGAACCGCCCGCGTTCGCCTCCCGCTCCCGGCTCACCGGTGCCCGGCGGTCTGCCCGCGCGCGTGGACGGCCGCGTCCGCGTTCTCGGTCACGAGGTCGGCGTTGATCGCGGTCGCGGCCGCGGCTCCGGACCCCGAGGAGGCGGCGACCATCGCCCCGAGGTCGGCCGAGTTCCCCGCGGCCCACACGCCGGGAACGTCCGTCTTCCCCATGTGGGAGGTACCGACGAACGCGCCGAGCGGGTGCTCGGTGAGGGTCCCGCCGAGCTGCTCGTACAGGTCCTCCCGGGCGAGGAACCGGGGTGTCACCGTCGCCGCGTCCGCGCCGAACTCGTACCCGCCGGTGAGGACGACGCCCCGCAGGGTGCCGTTGTCGGTGCGCAGCCGCTCGACTGTGCCGTCCACGATCCCGATGTCCCGAGCGGTCAGCCTCTCCCGGGTCTGGTCGTCGAGCTCCGGCATGGTGTGGGTGAAGAGTGTGACGTGGCCACTGAGCTGCCGGAACATCAGAGCCTGGTGGGCGCTGAGGGAGGTGGTGCCGACCACGCCGATGCGTTGTCCGCGCACCTCCCAACCGTGGCAGTAGGCGCAGTGCAGCACACCGCTCCCCCACAGCTCCCGCACTCCGGGGATGTCGGGAAGTTCGTCGACCAGGCCGGTGGCGAGCAGGAGCCTCCGGGACCGCACGACCCCGCCCCCGGCGAGGCCGACCTCGAACCCCTCGCCGTGGCGGCGCGCGGTGACGGCACGGTCCCGGTGGATCCGCGCACCGTACCTCTCGGCCTCCTCGCGGCCCGCCGTCAGCAGGTCCAGAGGTGAGGTCCCGTCCAGGGCGAGGACGTTGTGCACCCCGGCAGCGGGAGCGTTGCGCTGCTCGCCGGCGTCCACGACGACCACCGAGCGCAACGAGCGCGCCAACGCGACGGCAGCGCTCAACCCAGCCGCGCCACCCCCGATGACCGCGACGTCGACCCCGGCCTCACGCGTGTGTTCCGTGTTCACTGTGGTTTCCCCCGTATCGTTCGTCTTCCCGTGGGTGGGTCAGGGCCGGTGCGCCGCCCAGGCGGTCCGGCTCCCCCGGACCGTCAGGTCGCGGCGGTGCCCGACGGAGGCGGGATCGTCCTCGTCCAGCAGGCGGTCGAGGGCGGCGAGGTCGTCGGCGTCCAGCCGGTCGGCGAGGCCGTGGCGCATGTTGCCGAGCACGGTCCGGGCGTAGCGGTTGGCCGCCGGCGGCGCCGGCGGCCCCACCTCGTAGGTGAAGGTCCGCTCCTCGGCGACCCGGAACCCGGACCGTTCCAGGTGCGGACCCCAGTTCGGGTGCGCGTTCCAGTTCGCCTCGGCCGTGGCCCGCGCGCAGCGGTCCTCCAGGCCGGGGCGACCTGTGCCGGGGTCGTCGGGCAGGAAGCGCGGCAGGCCGTCCATCTCGACGACCACCAGCAGACCGCCGGGGTTCAGCGCCCCGTACAGGTCACCCAGCAGCCGGTCGGGGTCCGCGGCGTGGTGCAGCGAGGATGCCGCCCACGCGAGGTCGACCGTGCCGATGTCGGGCCAGGCCTCGTCCAGGTCGGCCCGGACGAGGCGCAGCCGCTCCCCCAGCCCCCGCGCGGACGCCGTCTCCCTGAGCCGGTCGAGCATCACCGGCGACTGGTCGACCGCGACCATCCCCGCCTGTGGGAAGCGGCGCGCCAGCGCCAGTGTTCCGGTGCCGGTCCCGGCGCCCACGTCGGCAACGGTGCGCGGGGTGGAGGCGGCGGTGTGCCCGCCGGCCCACGCGGTTATCCCGTCGAGGTGCGAGCCCAGTACCTCGGCGTCGAGGTCCAGCATGTCCGCGATGGCGGCGTCGTCGTGGCGGTGGTGTTCACCCTGGTCGTGGTGCTGCGCGTGGTGGCTGTGGTGGTGTTCCATGCTTCCACGCTAAACACGTTCTGCTCTCATCGCATATACTCTTGCCTATGGAGCAAGAATCCGACATGGACAGTGTGATTCGCCAGCGCATCCGCGGCCTGCGGTTGGCCCGGGGGTGGACGCTGGACGCCCTCGCCGCGCGCTGCAACACCAGCCCGTCCAACCTGAGCCGCATCGAGGCCGGGCGCCGCAGGATCGCGCTGGACCAGCTGGTGCCCATCGCCCGGGCCCTGGACACCACCCTCGACCAGCTCGTCGAGTCCACCGGCGACGAGGACGTGGTGATCCGGCCCCAGCCCTGTGACGCGCAGGGGACGACCAGTTGGCTGCTGTCCCGGGAGCGCTCCCTGCACGGCGTGACCGTGGCGAAGATGCGCATCACCCCGGACCGGCCGACCGACGCGGAGCACCTGAAGGTGCATCCCGGACGCGAGTGGTTCACCGTCCTGTCCGGGACCGCCCTGCTGCGGCTGGGCGAGCGCACGATCCTGATCCAGGAGGGCAACGCGGCCGAGTTCGCCACCATGACCCCGCACGCCATCGGCGCCCAGGACGGCACCGTGGAGATCCTGACCATCTTCGACCACAACGGGGAGCGCACCCACCTCCGCGACGGCGGCGGCACGTGAGCGCGGGTCGTCGTGCAGGCTAACCTCCGTCATCAGAACCGGATTCTCCGACTACGAGGCGTTGCCGAACGACCTTCCATCCCTACAAGAGGGAGACGGATATCCGGGAAAGGGTCGGGCGGAAATTCGCGGCACTTCCCAACGACTCGTTCATGGCTAGCGAGTGTACGGCCGACCCTCGACAGGAAAAGCGTTACCCCAACCTGACAGCTGAGGAGCCGAAACCTCGGCCACAACCCGTTCGGGCCGATAGCACGCACCCCTGGTCGGACATTCTCAAATGAGCTACATCAGTCGCTGTACTCGTTGTATTCTGCTCCAGATTTCTTATATGCCCCGGAACCGCAATAACTCAACAGCCTCCTATTGGCTGAGAAATTCCTGTTGTTACCATGCCAGAATTCGATACCAAGCCAGCCGCATCACGAGCCAGCCATTGCATGCTGCTAAACGCACCGGTATCGGCAGTTGATATATCGACGAGCGCGCCTTCACAATTATGGAAATTGAAGAATCTGCGGCTCACATCTCGGCAGCTTCCTCGGAGATGGCATCCACCCTAGGACAAAAAGGTCAGGCAGCAATATCTTATCTTCGTCAACCTCCAACACCAAAGTCAAACATGGCAGCAGCGGGGTACGCAGCACCATCATCTACGCCGACCAATAGATTTCCAGCGAATCCTCTAAACAGAGGAATCATCCTCGGTAAGTAGCTGACGCAAGACAGCCAGTTCATCAGGGCTGTAGCGGCGGCGGAGTGTTATTGCCACGTCGTCGACGGGAGTACCTTTAGGGATACTCGGCGTTGGTACTTGCAGCCCGGATTCGATCATGGCGCGGTTAACGGAAATCTCTCCTGCTAGGACACGAGCGTGATAGTTGGGAGCATCGCGTTCGAGGCGGCGAAGACGGTAGGCACGCCGGTTTCCTTGCTTCCCACTCTCAGATGACTCCTCAATGGAATTTTCAAACATTACTCCATAATTATCGGCATCCTCGGAATTCTGTTCGCCACCTTTTTTCTCGGAAAGCGCAGATTCCAAGTCACTAGCCAGTTGAGGATCATCACGAACAAGATTTTGAACGCGTTCTATATTGGCATAAAGCCCATGGGGATGCTCGAGAAAGTCAGCGAATCGGGTGAACTCGTGGTGTGTACCGTTGGGGTGGGTATAGGACTTCCAGGCGTCTTCGTGAAGCAGGCGCCGGAGAGCGTCAATGAAGTTCTGTAGACGCTGACTTCCGTGGGTGAGACTGGAGGCTGCCGAGGCGATCAGCGTCCAGTTGGTGTCATGTTCGCTCAATGGTTTCTCCGAGCTGGCGGTCCAGAACCTGGATACGGGAATAGAGCGTCTCGATAGTCGCTTTATCTATTCCCTTTTCGGCACACTCCCGGTTCAGTTCGGCGTAAATGTGGTTGTATTGCCGTCCTGTGTGACGGGCCAGCTTGCTCACCTTGCGCTGTACCGCTTTGCGCAGTGCACTCTTACGCTCTGAGCGTGTCTCTGATGCCCCTGATGATGGCTTTTCAGTGGAAGCCGTCTCCGTGGTGTCGTTCGGTGTGACGTGTCGAAGGAGGCGAGCCATCTCCGCATCGGAGAGTTTAGTGAGGTTGACTTGTACAGCCACGCTGCGGGCTCGTTCGATCTCAGCGGAGGTGAAGTCTTCTCCCGACAGGATCGTTTTTTCGTGGGTGGCAGCACTGGAGCTGATGGGGTCGACCATGCTGAACAAGGAGCCGGATTCCCCGTCGTTGTAGTCACGCTCCTGCTGTTCGGAGGCTTCGGCCAGAGCATGGTCGAGCTCGGTTTCCATCTCAGCAGCGTTCTTCAACAGATCCGCGATCGAGGGCACATACAGGGCCGCGCACGTTTCGTCGTCGTCACTGCGAGTGCGCACGAACCGGCCAGCGACCTGGCGAAAGAACAACGGGGTAGTGGTACGGCTGGCATAGACCCCTACGGCAAGGCGGGGGATGTCCACCCCTTCTGAGACCATCTGCACCGCGATAATCCAGCGGCTCTTGGCCTGGGTAAAGTCACGGATCACCTTGCTGGCGTCGGGTTCATCAGAGATCGCTACGGCGACCTTCTCCCCAGTAATCTTCTCGAGGAGCTCAGCGTACCGGCGCGCGTGATCCTGGTTGTCGGCGACGATGAGCCCCCCGGCATCCGGGGTGTGTTCCCGCTGCCGGCTGAGTTCGCCATCGGCCGCGCGCATGACCGAGCCGATCCATTCTCCGTTGGGTTCCAGCGCTGCTTTCAGAGCGCGCTTGGCCTGAGTTTCGTCCTCATTGGACAACAGGCCATTAACCACGGTGCCCGCGTCGGACCACGTACCCTCCCCATCAAAAGCGGGAAACGCGATGGGGCGCACGACACTGTCCTTGACGCCGTCACCGTAACCGTAGGTGTAGTCGGCCTGGCTGCGGTGCACTCCGTCGGAATCACGATCGTAGGTGACGTAGGGGATGGGGTTGTTGTCACTACGAAACGGGGTTCCGGAGAGGAGCAATCGTCGCATGGCCGGATCACAGGCTTTGCGCAGTTCGTCTCCCCAGGATCGGTTTTCCCCGGCGTGGTGGACCTCGTCGAGGATGACGAAAGCTCGCTCCGCCAAGCGCCGGTAGATCAAAGGATTGGACATCACGGCCTGATAGGTCACTGCAGCACCATGGAAGTCCCGAGCCAGGGCTGCTGCATCGGCGGTGAACCGGTCATCGATATCGAGTCCGAAGCGGTGCGCGGCCCGGGCCCACTGGGTGCGTAGGTTGCTGGTGGGAACCACGATGAGGATTGCGCGCACACGTGGATGCATGCGACGTGCGGCTTCCAACGCGAATGTGGTCTTTCCGGCACCCGGGGTCGCCGTCAGGAGGAAGTTTTCGCTGGTGGTGGCATCGAACCGTTCGAGTGCGGCCTGTTGCCATTCGCGCAAGGGGGGAGATACGGCCACGGACGCTCCTTTATGGAGATTGCAAGACGAGCACAGGGCTTGGCCGTTGACGACATCCGTGGCACCACCGCGGGAATGCGGCGCAACGTGATCAGCATGGAACCCCGGATCGAGTCCTGTACCGCAACGAGCACAATGTCCACCGGAGCTGAGGAACAGAGCCGCACGCTCCTGGCCACTGAAACGTCTTCGCGGGTCTCGGGTCATAGCGCCACCAAGGCTTTAGTCCTGTCTCATCTTAGTCATCAGTCTGTCTCGGCCCTCTGACAGTACGAGAGGAAACCAGACCTCCGCCAGATTATGAGAAATTATTTTAAACCAATCATGCCGTATAGGGCAGGCGTAGGTAGGACCCCACAGTCCAGGACTCATATCCGAGCGTACGAGAGACCACAAACGAAGAATATGAGTATTCGCTGTTAGTCATCACCCTTCCCATAAGTTCGCACTACCTCTTCATCTTTGTTCATGATTATACAAAATAAGCACTACTCGATATTTTGGTGCCAAAATGTCCACAAAAGAGTAATTTATGGATTATACACAAAAACGGCCCAATTGGACTATTTACACGCTTGCGCTACACCTAAACGCCGTGGTAATTGCCAGTTTTTGTCCAACACCTTCGATCAGGGAACCCGCTCCACCGCCCGGGCCGCCCGCCAGCCACCATCCGCGTCGGGTTTCCCGTGCGGGGGTGGACGCGGAGCGCGCCGCACGGCTAGCATGCTGCTTCCTGACCTGGCTGGTCCCCTCCCGGTTCTCCGGGAGGGGTTCGGCTGCCGGTCGCGGCGGTACAGCGGCCACGCCCCTCCACCAGCGGGTTCCTCCCCTCCCGGGATCGCCGGGCGCCCGTCGACCAGGACGTCGACCGGAACCGCGCCGCCCCTCCCCCTTCTCCTCCTGCCGTGTCAGTGGTGTGTCAGCGGTGTGTAACCGCGCCGCGCAAGGCTGGCCTCCGGACGAAGGAGGAACGCCTATGACCATGACCATCGAGGCCCGCGGACTGGTCAAACGCTTCGACGGCACCACCGCGCTGGACGGCGTCGACCTGGACGCCCCCGCCGGTTCCATCCTCGGCGTGCTCGGACCCAACGGCTCCGGGAAGACCACCACAGTGCGCATCCTCGCCACCCTGCTGCGGCCGGACGCGGGCAGCGTCACCGTCGCCGGTTACGACGCGCTGCGCGACCCCGTGTCGGTGCGCGGCCTCATCGGGCTGACGGGGCAGTACGCCTCCGCCGACGAGGAGCTCACCGGGGTGGAGAACCTGGAGATGATCGGCCGCCTGCTGGAAATGCCCACCCGGCAGGCGAGAGCCCGCGCGCGCGAGCTGATCTCCCGTTTCGACCTCACCGAGGCGGGCAAACGGCCCGTGAAGACCTACTCGGGCGGGATGCGGCGCCGGATCGACCTCGCCGCCAGCCTGGTGGGCCGCCCCCAGGTGATCTACCTGGACGAGCCCACCACCGGCCTCGACCCGCGCAGCCGGGAGGAGCTGTGGCGGATCGTGCGGGAGCTCTCCGACGAGGGGACGACGATCCTGCTCACCACCCAGTACCTGGAGGAAGCCGACCAGCTCGCCGACCAGGTGGCCGTGCTCGACCGGGGGAAGGTGGTCGCCGAGGGGGGGCCGGCGGAACTGAAGCGGCGCGTGGGCGCGCAGACCCTGCGCGTCCTGCCCACCGACCGGGGCGACATCCCCACGGTCGTGTCGATCCTGACCGAGCTGTCCGGCCGGGAGCCCGCCGTCAGCCCGGAGCACGGGCTGGTCACCGTCCCCACCGACGACCCGGTGATGCTGTCGGCCGTGGTCCGGCGGCTCGACAACGAGGCGATCGAGGCCGACGAGGTCGCGTTGCGGCTGCCGAGCCTGGACAGCATCTTCCTCGCCCTCACGGGCCACCCGGCGGAGGCATCCGCCGTCGAGAGCACCCCCACCGCGCCCGAGAAGAGCCCCGCATGACCCCCACCACCGAAGCCCCACCGCGCGCCCCCCGGCGCGGCCGTATCGGCCCCGTCCGGGGCGTCCAGCACAGCCTGACCCTGGCGAACCGCAACATCCGCTACATCGTGCGCTCCCCGTCCACGCTGGTGGACACCGTCATCCAACCCATCCTGTTCCTGCTGGTGTTCGTGTTCCTGTTCGGCGGGGAGATCTCCGGCGGGTGGCAGAACTACCTACAGACGCTCGTGCCCGGGCTCATGGTGCAGATCACCATGTACGCCAGCATCGGCACCGGTATCGCGTTGAACACCGACATCTCCAAGGGGGTGTTCGACCGGTTCCGCAGCCTGCCCATCGCCCGGTCGGCGCCGCTGGTCGGCGCGGTGCTGGGTGACGTGGTGCGTTACGTGGTGGCACTGGCCGTGCTGCTGGCACTGGCGTTCGCCCTCGGGTTCCGGGTGCAGACCAGCGTGCCCGAGGTGGCCCTCGCCTGCGTCCTGACGCTCCTGTTCGGTCTCACCCTGTGCTGGCTGTCCGTCCTCATCGGGATGATGGCCACCAGCCCGCAGGCGGTCCCCGGGATCGCCATGGCGATCATCCTGCCGCTGACGTTCGGCAGCAACATCTTCGCCTCCCCGGAGAGCATGCCGCGGTGGTTGGAACTGTGGGTCGGGGTGAACCCGGTGAGCTACTTCGTGGACGCCGTGCGGGGACTGACCATCGGCGGCCCCACGACCGGGCCCGTCCTGACGAGTCTCGCCGCGGTGGTCCTCATCCACCTGGTCGTGTTCCCCGGCGCCATCCGGGCGTACCTGCGGCGGGCCCGGTGACCGGGGCCCGCGTCGTGTCGCGCGAAAGGAATGCGTAGTTGTCGAGCATCCGCCTCACCCCCGAGGACATGGGACGGGTCCGTTTCGCGGGGACGACCCCCGTGCTCATCGAGACCGTCCACGCGATCGAGCGCCTGCTGGCCGACGCGCAACGCAACCGGGGGTGGAGCCGTTACGCGCGCAACCGGCTCGCGTCGCTCGCGGTCGTGCGTTCGGACCTGGCGGACGCCTCGGCGCACGCGCCGGAGGCGTTGTCGTGGCTCCTTCCGGAACCCGGGAGCGGCGAGCCCATCCGCACCCCTCCCCCGGAGGGGTCGGCGCGGCTGCAGTCCACCGCGGCCGTGCTGTCGCGGGTGCTGCACACCGCCGTTCTCCCGTTCGAGGGGCGCCTCCGGGCGTTGCAGACGGAGGCCAGCGCCCGCTACGGGAGGCTGGTCGCCTCCCGGGGGGCGGCCGCCGCGCTGGAGCGGCTCGGTGACCGGGCGCGGTGGAACGGGGGCCGGCTGGAGCTGGCCGACGGCGGCAGCGGCGAGGTCCGTACCGGCGGTGCGGGGCTGCCGCTGCTGCCGTCCGTGTTCCTGGAGTCCGGGCCGCGGCTGGTACTCCTGCCGGCGGCGTCCGGGCAGGGGCCCCGCCCCGCGCTGGTGTTCCCCGCCTTCGACTCCTACGAGGCCATCGACTCCCTCGTGTCGGAGTCGCGGCCCGGGTCGGAGCGGTTGAGCCGCCTGCTGGGCCAGACCCGGGCGGCGATCCTGGCCGAGGTGGTGACGCCCATGTCCACGAGCGAGCTCGCCGCGGCGCTGTACGTGTCCCCCACCACGATCAGCGAGCACACCGCGGTCCTGCGCGACGCCGGGCTGATCACGACGTCCCGGGACCAGAACCGGGTGCGGCACCAGGTCACCCGGCTGGGTGTGGCGCTGCTGCACAGCCACGGCGCCGACGCGGGCGGGGAACTCCCCGGCCCGCACCTGGACGGCCCGCTGAGCCAGCCGGCGTGACCGCGTGCCGGCGGCCGCCGGAGGTGGGGGTTCCCCGGCGGCCGCCGGCGGTCGAGGGTCGTTACCGCCCGGCCGTCACTGGCCGTCGAGTTCGGCGACGAGGCTCGCCGGGCGCATGTCGGTCCAGTTGCGCTCGACGTAGTCCAGCGCGTCGGCGCGGGACGACTCGCCCAGCGCCACCTCCCACCCGTCGGGCACCTCGGCGAACGCGGGCCACAGCGAGTGCTGCCCCTCGCCGTTCACCAGCACCAGGTAGGCGGCGTCGTCCTGCTCGAAGGGGTTGCTCATCCTTCTCACCTCTCCTCGGGTTACTGTTTCCGGCCCGCGGCTCTGGCACCGCGGCCGGGGTTTCGGTCGGCCGAGTCCACGAGCTCCCGCAGCGCCGCGGTGAACGCGGCGGCGAGCCGTTCCACCGTGTCGGGGTGGTGCCGGTTGGTGGAGTAGGTCCACACGAACTCCAGCCGCTCCTCGCGCACCCCGCCGGTGACGTCGAGGAGGGTGGGGCGCTCCTCCTGGGGCGCGTGGTCGCCGCTGGGGGTGTCCAGCAGCCGTCCCACCGGCTCCTGCCCGGCGCCCGGGTCGAACTGCCCCAGGTAGTTGAAGCTCACCGGCGGGGTCGGCATGGCGGCCAGCGTCCCGGAGGCGGGCCGGTCGTCCAGGTAGCGCAGCGCGCCGAACCCGATGCCGGGCGGCACGGCGCGGACCTGCTGTTTCACCGCGGCGATGGTGCGGGCCCAGTCGTTCTCTCCGGGCAGGTCCAGCAGCACGGGGTAGATCGTGGTGAACCAGCCGACCGTGCGGGACAGGTCGACGTCGTCGAAGAGGTCCTCGCGGCCGTGCCCCTCCTTCTCCACCCGCAGGCGGGAGGTGTCGCTCCAGTCGGTGACGGTCTTCCCGAGGGCAGCGAGGAGGACGTCGTCGACGCGGCTGCGGAACCGGCCCGGCACCGTCCGCAGGAGGGTGCGGGTCTGTTCGGCGGTGAGGGTGGAGACGGCGGTGGCCTCGGAGGCGACGTCGTTGGGTCCGCTGTCGCTGTCCACGGGGATGTCGCCGCCGGTGTCGGCGGCGATGGCCTCCCACTGCTCGGCGTCCGGATCGAACCCGCCGTCGCGGGTGTGCTGGACCAGGCGCCGCGCCCACTGGGGGAACGGTGTCGTCGCCGGGCCCAGCTCGATCGGTTCGCCGGCGTCGAGCTGGGCGTAGGCGGTGGCGAGGTCCTCCAGGAGCACGCGCCACGACACCCCGTCGACGGTGAGGTGGTGGGCGGACAGCAGGAGGCGGCCCGGCCTGTCGCCGCTGGTGGTGAACACGAACGCGTCGAACAGCGGCCCCTGGCTCAGCCGGGACGGCGGCCGGACGCGGGCCGCCCGTTCGGCGACGGCGCGGTCCAGCTCGTTGTCGTCCAGGCCGGTGGCGTCGACGACGTGGACCGACTGTCCGGAGTCGGCGTCGGCCAGCACGTGCTGGCGCCACTCGCCGCCGGTGTCGTCCACGCGCAGCCGCAGCATGGGGTGGTGGTCCACCACGTGCCGGAGCGCGCGGGCGAGGGTGTCCGGGTCGGCGCCGTCGGTGAGCTCCACCAGCAGCGACATGTCGAAGTGGTGGGGGGCGTGGCGGTGGTGGTCGAGGAACCACCGGTGCACGGGGGTCAGCGGCACCTCGCCGGTGACGGCCTCCGCCGCGTCGGTGGTGTCCGGCGCGGAGGTGCCGGTGTCGCGCTCGTCGACGGCGGCCGCGAGCGCGGCGAGGGTCTGGCGCACGAACACGTCCTTGGACGTGAGTTCGATGCCGCGGCGGCGCGCCCGCGACACCAGCTGGATGCTGAGGATGGAGTCGCCGCCGAGGTTGAAGAAGTTGTCGTGCGCGCCGACGCGGCCCACCCCCAGCAGTTCGCTCCACTCCTCGGCGAGGATGCGCTGCGTCGTCCCGGAGGGCGGGGTGTAGTCGGCGGTGGTGAACGCGTCGTCGTCCACGGCGGGCAGGGCCGAACGGTCGAGTTTGGCGTTGGCGGTCAGCGGGATCTCGTCCACGAGCACCACCGCCGCCGGAACCATGTAGCCGGGCAGGCGCTGGGCCGCCCAGGTGCGGATGTCGCCGGGGGCGGGCGGTTCGGTTCCGGGGTCGGCGACGGCGTAGCCGACGAGGCGCCGCGCGCCGGTGGCGGTCTCGTCGGCGATGACGGCGGCGGAGCGCACCCCCGGCATCGCCGTGAGGGCGGCCTCCACCTCGCCGGGTTCGATGCGGAACCCGCGGATCTTCAGTTGGGCGTCGTCGCGGCCGTGGAACTCCAGGCCGCCGCTGTTGGACCACCGGACGATGTCGCCGGTGCGGTACAGCCGGTCGCCGCCGCCGAACGGGTTGGCGACGAACCGTTCGGCCGTCAGGCCGGGCCGCTGGTCGTACCCGGCGGCGAGGCACTCCCCGGAGAGGTAGAGCTCGCCGGGCACACCGGGCGGGACGGGGCGCAGCCACCCGTCCAGGACGTACGCGCCTGTGCCCGGCAGGGGGTGGCCGATGAGGGGCCGGTGGGCGGGCCGCACCCGCCACACCGTGCTGTTCACGGTGTTCTCGGTGGGGCCGTAGAGGTTGTACACGGCGGCGTTCCCGGCGTTGAGCCGTTCCATCAGCGCGTCGTCGAGGGGTTCGGCTCCGACGGTGAGCACCGCCAGCGGGTGGTGGTCGTCCTCCAGCAGCCCCGCCGACACCAGCTGCGCCAGGTAGGAGGGGGTGGTGTCGAGGTAGTCGACGCGGTTGTCGTGCAGGTAGCGGTTGAGGGCCTCCACGTCGGTGCGGGTGTCCTCGTCGATGACGTGCAGGTGGTGGCCGTTCAGCAGCCACACCAGCGGGTCCCAGGAGGCGTCGAACGTCCAGGCGGCCAGGTGGGCGGCGGTGAGCTCCCGTTCGGCGGCGCGCTGGGGTTCCAGCACCGCCGCGTGGTAGGCGGCCGCCATGGCGCGGAGGTTGCCGTGGGTGACGACGACGCCCTTGGGGGTGCCGGTGGAGCCGGACGTGTACATCACGTAGGCGGGGTGGCCGTCGCGCAGCGGCCGGGGCCGTTCCCGGTCGGTCACCGGCGCGGCGCCGGGGTCGGTGGCGACGGTGTCCACCGTGGTCACCGGCAGCCCGGTGCCCTCCGGGACGGTCGCGGCGGTGGCGCTGGTGGCCAGCGCGCGCACCGCCCCGGAGGTGGCCAGTACGGACCGGGCCCGCTCTTCGGGCCCTCCCGGTTCGACCGGCACGTAGGCGGCGCCGGCGCGCAGCACCGCGAACAGCGCGGCGACGGCCTCGGCACCGCGGGGCAGGAACACCGCCACCCGGTCGCCGGGGCCGACACCGTCGGTGAGGAGGGCGCGGGCGAGGGTGTTCACCCGCGCGTGGAGACCGGCGAACGTCAGGGTGGCGTCCGTGCCGGTGACCGCCGGGCTGTCCGGCCGGGCGGTGGCGTGTTCCGCCAGCGGGGCGAGGACGTGCTCGCTTCCGGCGGTGGCGGGGCGGGGGGTGCCGGCCGTCAGGAGGCGCGCGCGTTCCTCGGGCGGCGACAGGTCCAGGGTGCGCAACGGCGCCTCGGGGTCGCGGGTCCAGGCGCGCAGGACGGTCTGCACGTGCTCGGCGAACCGGTCGATGGTGGCGGGGTCGAACAGGTCCGTGTCGTACTCGACCGCGCCGAGGAGGTCCTCGCCGTCCGCGGTGACGTCCAGGCTCAGGTCGAACAGGGAGTGCCGCCGCGTCAGCGGGTGGTCGGTGATGGCGAGCCCGGCGATGTCCACCTCCTCCCTGGGGGCGTTCTGCAGCGACACCAGCGCCTGGACCAGGGTGGGGCGGGAGGGGTCGCGTTCGGGCGCGATGGCGTCCACGACGGAGTCGAAGGGGACGTCGTCGTGCTCGAACGCCTCCAGCAGGGTGTCGCGCACCCGGTCGAGGAGGCGCGCGGCGGTCTCGGTCTCGTCGACGCGGGTGCGCAGCGCCACGGTGTTGGTGAAGAACCCGACGATGTTCTCCAGTTCGGTGCGGTCGCGGCCGGAGGTGACCGTGCCGATGGTGATGTCGTCCTGGCCGGTGTAGCGGGCTAGGACCAGTTGCACCGCCGCCGTGACCAGCATGAACCGGGTGATCCCGCGCTGCGTCTCCAGGTCGCGCATCCCGGCCACCAGGTCGGCGGGGAAGGTGAGGGTGCGGGTCTCGCCGCGGCCGCGCCGCACCGGCGGCCGGGGATGGTCGGTGGGCAGGTCCAGCGGTTGCGCTCCGGCGAGCCGGTCGGTCCAGTGGGCGAGCTGGTCGTGGAACCGGTCGGACTCCAGGAAGCGGTCCTGCCACACGGCGACGTCAGCGTAGCGCAGTTCCAGCGGTTCCAGCCCCGCCGCCCGGGGCAGCTCGCGGGGCTCGGCCGCGGGGTCGGCCGCGGCCGCCTGGTAGAGGCGGCCGAACTCGCGGTTCAGCACCGACATCGACCACGCGTCCATGATGATGTGGTGCAGCGCCAGCATGAGGACGTGGTCGCGCTCGTCCAGCGTCACCAGCAGCGCCCGCACCAGCGGTGCCGTGTCGAACGCGAACGTCCGCTGCATGCACTCGTCCAGCAGCCGCTGCAGCTCTCCGTCGCGCCGTTCGGGGGCGAGACCGGACAGGTCGGCGGTCTCGGGGGTGATGTCCACATGGTCGTGGACCACCTGGACGGGCGCGCCGTCGCGGGTGGCGAACGAGGTCCGCAGGGTCTCGTGGCGGTGGGTGAGGGCGGCCAGGGCGCGGCGCAGCGCCCGCCCGTCCAGCGGCCCCCGCAGGCGGAGCGCCCCGCCGGAGTTGTACTCGGCGCTGCCCGACCCGTACTGGTCGAGGAACCACAGGCGCCGCTGCACCGCGGACAGCGGGGCGTGGCCCTCCCCGGCGGGAGGGGCGAGGCCGGGGGTGAGGGCGGCCTCCCGGGTGGCGTCGGGTGTCCGCGCGTCGACGACGGCGGCGAGGTCGGCCACGGTGGGGTGGTCGAACACGGTGCGGGCGGACAGCTGGACGCCGAACGTGTCGGCGAGGCGGGACAGCATCCGCAGCACACCGACCGAGTCCCCGCCTACGCGGAAGAACCCGTCGTGGACGCCGACCTCGCCGGTGTCCAGCACGTCGCGCCAGATCGCGGCGAGGTCGCGTTCGGTGGGGGTGCGGGGCTCGACGTGCCCGGCGCCCGACTGGGCGGACCAGTCCACCGGCGGCAGCGCCGCCCGGTCGGTCTTGCCGTTGGCGGTCACCGGCATCGCGTCCAGAACGACGAACGCGGCGGGTCGCATGTAGCCGGGCAGCGCCCCGGCGGCCAGGTCCCGCAGCCGGTCGGGGGTGGGCGGCGGGTCGGTGGCGGCGGTGACGTGGCACACCAGGCGCCGGTTGGGGCCGGTGCCGTCCACGGTGACGGCGGCCTGCTCCACCTCGGGCAGTTCCGCCAGCACCGCATCGACCTCGCCCGGTTCGATCCGGTGGCCGCGGATCTTGACCTGGTCGTCGGCGCGGCCGAGGAACTCCAGCCGCCCGCCGGGGGCGCGGCGGACCACGTCGCCGGAGCGGTACATGCGCGCCCCGGGCTGGCCGAACGGGTCGGCGACGAACCGGCCGGCGGTGAGCCCGGCCCGATTCCAGTACCCGTGGGCGAGGCCGTCGCCGGCGATGTACAGCTCCCCCGCCGAACCCTCGTCCACGGGCCGCAGCCACGGGTCCAGCACGTACAGGCGGGTTCCGGCGACCGCCGCCCCGAGCGGCGGGGTGGCGGCGCCGGCGAGCGGGTCGCTCATGGTGGCGCACACCGTGGTCTCCGTGGGGCCGTAGGCGTTGTACACGCGGCGCTGGGCCGTGAACCGCCCGGCCAGCTCGCCGGAGCAGGCCTCACCGGCGACGAGGAGGTCGGTGACGGGGCCCAGCTCGTCGGAGTCCAGCCCGGACAGCAGCGCGGGAGGCAGGGTGACGTGGGTGACGGCGTGCTCCCGCAGGGTCTCCGGCAGCCCCCGGCCGGTGAGGGTGTCCGACGGCAGCAGCACGGCGGTGGCGCCGTTCAGCAGCGCCACCAGGAGTTCGGCGATGGAGGCGTCGAAGCTGGGCGAGGCGAACTGCAGCAGGGTCGCTCCGGGGCCGACCCCCATGCGTTCCCCCTGGGTGTGCACCAGGGCGGTCAGCCCCCGGTGCGGCACCAGCACCCCTTTGGGGCGCCCGGTGGAGCCGGAGGTGTAGATGACGTAGGCGGTGTCGGCCACGGTGGGAGTGTCCCGCAGCGGTGTGGCGGCGGCGGTGTCGTCCCGCTGGTGGTCCAGGCGCAGCAGCGGCACCTCACCCGCCAGGCCGTCGGCGGCGTCGCCGGTGGTGATGACGAGCCGCGGCCGCGCGTCGGCGACCATGTGGGACAGCCGGTCGCCGGGGTACTGCGGGTCCAGCGGCAGGTAGGCGGCGCCGGCGCGGGTGACGGCCGCCAGCGCGGTGGCCAGGTCGGTGCCGCGCTCCATGCACACCCCGACCCGGTCGCCGCGCCGCACCCCCTGGTCGCGCAGGTACCCGGCGAGGCGGGCGGCGCGCTCGTCCAGCTCGGCGAAGGTGACGGTGCCCTCCGCACCGACCAGGGCCGGGGCGTCGGGGCGCGCGCGGGCCTGCTCAGCGAGGAGGTCGCCCAGGGTGCGGTGCGGGACACCGGGGGCGGTGTCGACCGCGGCCTCGGCGCCGCCGGTGGCGGGGACGCCTCCGGACCGGTGCAGCGGGCGCGGGTCGCGGGCCCGGCTGAGGAGGGTGCGCAGCCCCTCGGCGAACCGCTCCACCGTGGCGGCGTCGAGGATGTCGGTGTTGAACTCGACGGAGGCCTCCACCCCCTCGGCGTCCCGCTGGAACTCCAGGGTGAGGTCGAATACGGCGTGTTCGCGCCGCACCGGGAACGTCGCGGCGTCGAGGTCGCCCAGGCCGGGCCCGGTGGCGCTGGTGGCGTCCTGGAACACCACCGCGGCCTGCACCAGCGGCGGGACGGCCGGGTCGCGCTCCGCCAGGACCGCGTCCACGACGGTGTCGAACGGCACCTCGGCGTGGTCGAGGTCGGACAGGGCCTCCTCGCGGGTGCGGTCCAGGTGCTCGGCGAAGGTGCGGGTCTCGTCGACACTGCCGCGCAGGGCCAGCGTGTTCACGAAGAAGCCCATCATGTGGTGCAGGCGCGGGTCGGCGCGCCCGGAGGTGACGGTGCCCAGCACCACGTCGTCGGTGCGGCACCACCGCCCCATGGCGAGGTGGGAGCCGGCCAGCAGCACCAGGAACAGGCTGGCGCCGCGCTCCTTGGCGAGCTGTTCCAGCTCGGTGGTGACGTCGGCGGGGACGCGGAACCGGTGGGTGGCGCCGCGCATGCTGCGCGCCGGCGGTCGGGGCCGGTCGGTGGGGAACTCCAGTTGGGGGGCTCCGGCGAGCCGGTCGCGCCAGTAGGCCAGTTCGCGTTCGCGGCGTTCCTCGGCCTCGGCGGAGCGCTTCCAGGCGGCGTAGTCGGCGTACTGGGCGGGAAGCGGTTCCAGCTCGCCGGCCAGCTCGGCGGGTTGGCGCTCCGGGGCGGCCGCGGCGGCGGAGTACAGCCGGTCGAGCTCGGTGCGGAACAGGGCCAGTGACCAGCCGTCGGTGACGATGTGGTGCAGGACGACGAGCAGGACGTGGCGGCGCTCGCCGGCGGGGAACAGGCGGCAGCGCAGCAGCGGCCCGGTCTCCAGGTCGAACGGTTCGGCGTAGTGGCGCCGCACCAGGTCGTGCAGCTCCTCCTCGGTAGCTGGTGTCTCACCGGTGGTCGGCAGCGCCACGTCGTAGGGGGGACCGACGACCTGGCGGCCCTGACCGTCGGCGTCGCGGAAGGTGGTGCGCAGCGCCTCGTGCCGGTGCACGAGCGCGGTCAGGGCGCGGGCGAGCGCGTCCGGGTCGAGGTCGCCGCGCAGGTCGAGCGCGAACCCGGAGTTGTAGTCGGCCCGGCCCGGGTCCATCCGGTCCAGTACCCACAGGCGCTGCTGCGCCGGGGCGAGGGGGATGTCGCCGTCGCGGGGCACGGTCGGTATCCCCTCGTCGCGGCCGCCTTTCCCGGCCTGGAGCCGGCGCCGGAGCTCGGCGCGGGCGCGTTCCTGGTCCGCCGCTGAGCGCCGGGGGGCGCCCGCGGTGGTGGCGTCGTCGGACGCGTCTGTCATGGTCCGGTCCTCGTTGCACTGTCGTGGGGGTGGTCGGATCGCGGAGGAGGGGACGCGCTGGTGGGCGCGGCCCCGGTGTCGCGTCGGGGTCAGGTGGCGAGCTGTTCCAGGAGGAGGTCCTCCACGGCCGCCGCGTACTCCCGCAGGGTCTGGTGGTCGAACAGGGTCCGGGTGGGCACGGTGACGCCCAGGGTGTCGCCGAGTTCGGCCACCACCCGGATGTTGGTGACGGAGTCGCCGCCCATGTCGAAGAAGTTGTCGGCGCGGCCCACCCGGTCCTGGTTGAGGACCCGGCACCAGGTGTCGGCGATGACCTCCTCCGTCACCGTCTCCGGCTCCTCGTGGGCGGGGCCGTCGCCGCCGTGCGCCCAGGCGGGCTCGGGCAGGGCCCGCCGGTCGACCTTCCGGTTGCGGGTGAGCGGAAGCTCCGGCAGCACGGTGACCACGGCGGGCACCATGTAGGCGGGCAGGGTTCGGGAGAGCTCCCCGGTGACGGACTCCGGTGCGGGGTCGTGCCCGTCGGCGGGGGTGAGGTAGGCCGCCAGCGCCCTCCCGCCGGAGGGCCGTTCCACCACGGCGGCGGCCGCCTGGGCCACCCCGGCGCAGCGGGCGAGGGCGTTCTCCACCTCGCCCAGTTCGATCCGGTGTCCGCGGATCTTGACCTGGTCGTCCAGGCGGCCGCGGAACTCGAGCTGGCCGTCGGCGTCCCACCGCGCGGCGTCGCCGGTGCGGTACAGCCGAGCGCCGGGGGTGAACGGGTCGGCGACGAACCGTTCCGCCGTCAGGCCGGGTTGTCCCTCGTAGCCGCGGGCGTTCCCGGCGCCGGCCAGGTACAGCTCTCCGGTGGCTCCCGCGGGCACCCGGCGCAGGGCGGGGTCGAGGACGTAGCAGCGGGTCCCGTCCAGGGGCCGTCCGATGGGTGGCGTCCCGCCTGGCGTGTCCTCGTCGGTCATCGGCGCGCAGGTGGCGAAGGTCGTGGTCTCCGTGGGGCCGTAGGCGTTGACGACCGCGGTGTCCGGGCAGGCGCGCGCCACGCGTGCGCACGCCTCGGGGTCTGCCGCCTCACCGCCGTTCCACACCTCGCGCAGGCCCGCGAAGCACTCCGGGTCCTGGTGCGCCAGCAGGTTGAACAGGGAGGTGGTGACGAACGCGGCGGTCACGCCGTCCTTGGCGGCACTGGCCCGGACGGTGTCCGGCGAGAGGTCGCTGTCGGGGGCGACGACGACGGTGCCGCCGTTGAGCAGCGGCACCCACACCTCGTAGGTGGCGGCGTCGAACGCGTGCGGGGAGTGGAACAGCACCCTTTCGTGGGCCGACCACCGGTGGTCGGCCGCGAGCGCCGTGACGTTGCGGTGCTCCACCACGACGCCCTTGGGCACACCGGTGGATCCGGAGGTGAACATGGTGTAGGCGGCGGCGCCCGCGGGCACCCGGCCCGGGGGTGGTGCCGGTGGCGCCGCCGGGGTTGCGGACACGGGACGCGGGTCCGCCCCGGGGCCGTAGGTGACCAGGTCCAGCTCCGGTGCCTCGGTGAACCGCCCGGTGCGGTCCGGGTCGGTGACGGCGACGGTGGCGCCCGCGCCGCGGGCGAGTTCCGCCACGCGTTCCTCGGGGGCGGAGTCGTGCACCGGCACGTAGGCGGCGCCGGTCCTGAGGACGCCGAGCATGGCCGCGACCAGTTCGGCCGAGCGCGGCATCAGCAGCACCACCCGGGAGTCGTGCCCGACGCCGCGGGAGCGCAGCAGCTCGGCGACGGACTCGGAGCGGGTGTCCAGCTCGGCGTAGGACCACCCCTGCCCGTCCGGGCCGACCACGGCCGTGCTGTCGGGGGTGCGGCGCGCCTGGCGCGCGAACACCTCGGTGACCGGCTCCTCGGGGGAGGCGAGCGGGTGCCCGTGCGCGAACCCGGCGGCTTCCCGGGGGTCGGCGCCGGCGACGCGGCCCAGCGGCCGGTCCGGGTCGCCGGTGAGGGAGGCGATGATCCGTTCCAGGTCGGCCAGCAGGCGCCGCGCCGTGGCGGTGTCGAACAGCTCGGGGTCGTGCCCCAGCAGGAAGCGGATGTCGTCGGCGGCGTAGGCGCTGAGCGTCAGGGGGTAGTTGGTGGCGTCGTTTCCGGTGACGCTCTCCACCCGCAGCCCGTGCTCGGCCGCGGCCTCCTGGTCCACCGGGTAGTTCTCGAACACCACCAGGCTGTCGAACAGCGGGGCACCGCCGGAGAGGCCCGCCTCGTTCTGGATGCGTGCCAGGGACACGTGGTCGTGGCCGCGGGCGGCCGCCTGCTCCTCCTGGATGGTGCCGAGCCAGTCGGCGGCGGTGGCGGGAGGATCGACGCGCACCCGCACCGGCAGCGTGTTGATGAACAACCCCACCGCCGACTCCACACCCGCCAACTCGGCCGGACGACCCGACGTCGTCGCACCGAACACCACATCGTCGCGGCCCGAGTAAGCCGACAGCACCAGCGCCCAGGCGCCCTGCACCACCGCGTTCACCGTCACACCCTGAGCACGGGTGAACTCCCGCACGTCGGCGGCGACGCCGTCCGGCAGCGCGTGCTCCACGCGCGCCGAGGAGGACGCCGAGCGCACGTCGCGCGGCACGCGGTCGTAGGGCAGCGGCGTACGGTCCTGCACTCCGGAGAGTACGCCGCGCCAGTAGGACAACCCCGCCTCGGCGTCCCGACCCGACAACCACGACACGTACTCCCGGAACGGCATCCGCTCACCCACCGGGGCACCCCGGTAAGCCGCGAACACGTCCTGCACCACCAGCGGCAGACTCCACCCGTCCGCCAGAACATGGTGGAACGTCCACACCATAACCACCCGGGTGTCACTCACCCGCACCAGCACCACCCGCACCAGCGGCACCCGCTGCAGATCCACACCCGCGGCCTCGTCCTCAGCCAACAACGCCGACAACGCCGCGTCCCGTTGGTCGGGGGAACGGTCCCGCCAGTCCTTCTCCTCCACCGGAACCGTCACGTCTCGGTGCACCACCTGCACGGGGTCACCGGAGCCCGGCCAGGCGATGGAGGTGCGCAGCACCGGCGTCGCGTCCACCACCCGCTGCCAGGCCCGCGCCAGAGCAGCCGTGTCGGACACCCCCTCCACCTCGACCACGACCTGCTCCACATACGCGTTCGAATCCGGCTCCAACAGCGAATGGAACACCATCCCCTGCTGCATCGGCGTCAACGCATACACGTCGGCCACACCGGAGCCCGAACCCGCGACCCGGTCCACACCCGCTTGGTCCAACCCCGCCAACGGAAAGTCCGAGGGCACCACACCACCCGAGCCCGCCGACAGGCACCACGACACCAACTCCTCCACCGCCGACACGAACTCCCCAGCGAGACGACGCACCGTCTCCGGATCGTGGGTGGTGTCGGAGAAGGCCCAGTCAAGGACGAGCTGTTCGTCGGCGTCGACGCGCGCGACCACGTCGAGGAGGTGGGCGCGGGTCTCGTCCGGGCTCTCGGAGCTGTCGAGGGTGAGGGAGGTGTAGGGGGCGTCCCCGTCGCTGGCGGTGTCGAACCGGCCCAGGTAGTTGAAGCTCACCGCCGGCGCCGGCACCCCGGCAAGAGCCTCCCGCTGGCCCGGCGACCCCAGGTAGCGCAACGCGCCGAAGCCGAGGCCGCGCCGCGGCACCGACCGCAGCCCCTCCTTCGTGTGTTTGAGCTGGCTGTCCCAGTCGCCGGCGGAGGACACCACCACCGGGAACATGCTGGTGAACCACCCCACGGTGCGCGACACGTCCACGCCGGGGACCACGTCCTCCCGGCCGTGGCCCTCGACGTCCACGATCGTCCGCTGGGCGCCGGACCAGCCGCACACCACCCGGCCGAACACCGCCAGCAGCGCCTCGTCCACCCGGATCCGGAACGACTCGGCGACCTCGAACAGCAGCGCCCGGGTGGTCTCCGCCGGTACGCGCACCGAGACCGTGTCCTCGGTGGCGACCAGGTTGGAACCGCCGGGGGTGTCCACGGGGATTCGGGGGTCGGCTCCGGCGGTGGTGTCGTTCCAGTAGTCGGTCTCGTCGTCGAAAACGCCCTCGTGCACCAGCCGCGCCAGCTCCCGCGCCCACACCGGGAACGGGGTCGACTTCTCCCCCAGGTCCACCGGCCGGCCCGCCTCCCGCTGGCGGTAGGCGCGCGTGAGGTCGGACAGCAGCACCCGCCAGGACACCCCGTCCACCACCAGGTGGTGGGCAACCAGCACCAGGCGCGGCGCCGCGTCCGCACCGGCGTCCACGAACACCGCCCGCAGCACCGGACCGTTCGCGAGGTCGATAGCGCCGTTCAGCCGGTCGCGGTGGTGCCGGGTGAGGGTGTCGGTGTCCTCGCGGGCGGCAGTGGCGTCCACGTGGTCGACGAGGCGGGCGGGGTCGTGTGTCTCGGCGATGGTTAGTTCGGGGGCGCCGCCGTGTCCGCGGGTCACCCGCAGGCGGAGCATGTCGTGGTGCTCGGCCAGCGCCGCCACCGCCTCGGCCGTCGTCCCCGCGTCGGCGCCCGGTTCCAGTTCCAGTGACACCGACATGGTGAAGTGGTCCGGGTCTACGGTGTGGGAGGCGAAGAACCACGACACGATCGGTGTCGCCGCCACCGGACCCGACACCGGGCCCGTCACCGGGGTCTGGCCCGACTCCTCCCAGTGGGCCGCCCGCGCCAGTTCCGCCACTGTCGGCCGCGCGAACACGTCCCGGGACGTCACCACCACGCCGGCACGCCGCGCCCGCGCCACCACCTGGATACTCAGGATCGAATCCCCGCCCAGAGCGAAGAATCCGTCGAACACCCCCACCCGGGACACACCCAGAACCGAGGCGAACACCTCCGCCAACACGCGTTCCACCTCCGAACGCGGCGGCTGGTAGTCGTCACCCGCCGCGTCCCACTCCGGAACCGGCAACGCCCGGTAGTCCGTCTTCCCGTTCGGCGTCAACGGCAACGCGTCCAGCACGACCACGGCGGCGGGGACCATGTGGCTCGGCAGGCTCGAGGACAGGCGCGACCGCAGCTCGGCGGGGTCGGGCGCGGTGCCGTCCTCGCCGGCGACGTAGCCGACGAGGGTGCGCACACCGGGGGTGTCCTCGCGGGCGAGGGCGGCAGCCTGGCGCACCCCGGGCAGAGCGGCGAGCGCGGCCTCGACCTCACCGGGTTCGATCCGGAACCCCCGGATCTTCACCTGGGAATCCGCCCGACCCACGAACTCCAACTCCCCGTCCGCGCCCCACCGCACCAGATCCCCGGTGCGATACATCCGCTCCCCCGAAACGAACGGATCAGCCACGAACCGCTCAGCCGTCAACCCCGCACGACCCAGATAACCGCGGCCGACCCCGGCGCCGCCGATGTGGAGCTCACCCACCACCCCGGTGGGCACGGGACGCAGGAAAACGTCCAGCACGTAGGTCCGCGCGCCCTGGACGGGACGCCCGATGCCGGGGGTGCGGCCCACGGCAAGGGGGTCGCTGAGGGAGGCGGCGATGGTGGCCTCGGTGGGGCCGTAGGCGTTGACCATCCGCCGCCCGGGGGCCCAGCGGTCCACGAGCTCGGCCGAGCATGCCTCCGCCCCGACGACGAGGGTGCGCAGGTCGGGGTAGTCGCCCTCGGGCACGGAGGCCAGCAGCGACGGCGGGATGATGGTGAGGGACACGCGGTAGCGCGTCAGGACGTCGGCGAGGTCCTCGCCCACGAGCGGACCGGCCGGCGGGACGGCGAGGGCGGCTCCGGCGCCGAAGGCCATGAGCACCTCCATCACGGAGGCGTCGAAGCTGGGCGAGGCGAGCTGCAGCACCCGGAAGTCGGGGGTGGTGCCGAACCGGTGCGCCATCGTCGCGGCGAGTTCGGACACGCCCCGGTGGGGGACGACGGTGCCCTTCGGTTTTCCGGTGGAACCGGAGGTGTGGATGGTGTAGGCGGCGTCGTCCGGACCGGCGGCGCCGTCGTCGGGCGGTTCCTCCCCTCCGGGGTCACCGGCGAGGGCCGCGGCGACGGTGAGCAGGCGCGGCCCCTCGGGCAGACCGTCACACCACCCGTCGTCGGTGAGGATGACGGGCACGGCGGCGTCGGTGACGACGAACCGTTGCCGTTCGGCGGGGTAGTCCGGGTCGATCGGCAGGTAGGCGGCGCCGGCCTTCATCGTGCCGAGCAGGGCGGTGACCAGGTCGAGGCCGCGTTTCAGGGCGACGCCGACGGTGTGGCCGCGACCGATCCCCTGGCCGCGCAGGTAGCGGGCCAGTGCGTGGGCGCGCGCGTCCAGCTCGGCGTAGGACCACTCCTCGTGTTCCAGCACCAGCGCGGGCGCGTGGGGGGTGTTCCGCGCGTGGTGGGCGAACAGCTGGGGCAGGGTGCGCCCGTCGCCGGCCGGCTGTCCGGAACCGAGGGCGAGCGCGCGGCGTTCCTCGTCCGGTTCGCACAGCGGCACCCGGACGATGGGGCGCTGCGGGTCGCTGACGAGGTGTTCCACGGTGGCGGCGAGGCGGGCCAGCACGGCCTCGGCGGTGGCGGTGTCGAACAGGTCGGGGTCGTACTTCAGCTGCAGTTCGATCGTCTCGCCGCCGTAGGCGACGACGGTGAGCGGGTAGTTGGTGGCCTCGTGGGCGGTGACGCTCTCCACCCGCAGCCCGTGCTCGGCCGCGGCCTCCTGGTCCACCGGGTAGTTCTCGAACACCACCAGGCTGTCGAACAGCGGGGTTTCGCCCGGCATGTCGGAGCTCGCCTGGACGCGCGACAGCGGCAGGTACTCGTACTGGCGGGCCTCGACCAGGGAGGTGTTCACGCGGGTGAGCCAGTCGGCGGCGGTGGCGGAAGGATCGACGCGCACCCGCACCGGCAGCGTGTTGATGAACAACCCCACCGCCGACTCCACACCCGCCAACTCGGCCGGACGACCCGACGTCGTCGCACCGAACACCACATCGTCACGGCCCGAGTAAGCCGACAGCACCAGCGCCCAGGCGCCCTGCACCACCGCGTTCACCGTCACACCCTGAGAACGGGTGAACTCCCGCACGTCGGCGGCGGCCTCCGCGGGAACCACACGCTCCACGCGCGCTGACGACCGGGCGGCGCGCACCTGGTCCGGTGTCCGGTCGTAGGGCAGCGGGGTGGGCTCGTCCACTCCGGAGAGTACGCCGCGCCAGTAGGACAACCCCGCCTCGGCGTCCCGACCCGACAACCACGACACGTACTCCCGGAACGGCATCCGCTCACCCACCGGCAACCCCCGGTAAGCCGCGAACACGTCCTGCACCACCAGCGGAAGACTCCACCCGTCCGCCAACACGTGATGGAACGTCCACACCATCACCACCCGGGTGTCACTCACCCGCACCAGCACCACCCGCACCAGCGGCACCCGCTGCAGATCCACACCCGCGGCCTCGTCCTCAGCCAACAACGCCGACAACGCCGCGGAACGCTCGTCGGTGTCGCGGGAGCGCCAGTCCAGTCGGGTGACGGGGAGTTCCGCCCCGGTGTGCACCACCTGTACCGGTGTGCCCGAGTCGGGCCAGGCGATGGAGGTGCGCAGCACCGGCGTCGCGTCCACCACCCGCTGCCAGGCCCGCGCCAGAGCAGCCGTGTCGGACACCCCCTCCACCTCGACCACGACCTGCTCCACATACGCGTTCGAATCCGGCTCCAACAGCGAATGGAACACCATCCCCTGCTGCATCGGCGTCAACGCATACACGTCGGCCACACCGGAGCCCGAACCCGCGACCCGGTCCACACCCGCTTGGTCCAACCCCGCCAACGGAAAGTCCGAGGGCACCACACCACCCGAGCCCGCCGACAGGCACCACGACACCAACTCCTCCACCGCCGACACGAACTCCCCAGCGAGACGACGCACCGTCTCCGGATCGTGGATGTCGCGGGAGAACATCCAGTCCAGGGTGATCCCGTCGCCCTCCTGCCATCCGACGACGTCCAGCACGTGCGGGCGTTCCTCGGCGGGGGCGTACTCCCCGCCGGGGTTCAGGGTGAGGGAGGTGTAGGGGGCGTCCCCGTCGCTGGCGGTGTCGAACCGGCCCAGGTAGTTGAAGCTCACCGCCGGCGTCGGCACCCCGGCAAGAGCCTCCCGCTGGCCCGGCGACCCCAGGTAGCGCAACGCGCCGAAACCGAGGCCGGTGCGGGGGACCGAGCGCACCTCCTCCTTGGTGGTCCGGAGCTGCTCCTCCCACGAGGGGGCGACGCCCAGCCCCACCGGGAACATGCTGGTGAACCACCCCACGGTGCGCGACAGGTCGACGCCCGCGAGCTCCTCGGCGCGGCCGTGGGACTCCATGTCCACCACCACCCGTGGGGCCTCGGACCAGTCGCCCACCACGCGGGCCAGCGCCGCCAGCAGCGCCTCGTCGACCCGGACCCGGAACCCGTCCGGGACCGTGCGCAGCAACGCCCGGGCGGTCCCGGACGGGAGGGTGACCGACACCGTGTCCTGGCTGGACATGGGGCCGTTCCCGGTCGTGTCGTGGTCGCGCGGCACCTCGGGTTCGGCGCCGGCCGTGCTGGTGGTCCAGTGGTCGGTCTCGTCGTCGAAGTCCCCGGCCTCCACCATCCGGGCCAGTTCGCGTGCCCACACCGGGAAGGGGGTGCTCCGCGGCCCCAGGTCCACCGGCCGGCCCGCCTCCCGCTGGCGGTAGGCGCGCGTGAGGTCGGCCAACAGGATCCGCCAGGACACCCCGTCCACCACCAGGTGGTGGGCCACCAGCACCAGGCGCGGCGCCGCGTCCGCACCGGCGTCCACGAACACCGCCCGCAGCACCGGACCGTTCGCGAGGTCGAGGCTGGCCTGGGCCCGCCGGATCTCCGCGTCGGTGCGCTGCGCGCGTTCCGCCTCCCCGGCCTGTGACAGGTCGAGGGTGGTGAACGCGACCGCGTCCGGGGCGGGTTCCGCGATCCGCATCTGCTGCTGGTCGTCGGCGCGTAGGCGGAGCATGTCGTGGTGCTCGGCCAGCGCCGCCACCGCCTCGGCCGTCGTCCCCGCGTCGGCGCCCGGTTCCAGTTCCAGTGACACCGACATGTTGAAGTGGTCCGGGGCCACCGTGTGGGAGGCGAAGAACCACGACACGATCGGCGTCGCCGCCACCGGACCCGACACCGGGCCCGATGCGGCCGCCTCGGTCTCCTCCCACCGGGCCGCCTCGGCCAGGCCCGCCACTGTCGGCCGCGCGAACACGTCCCGGGACGTCACCACCACACCCTGGCGCCGCGCCCGCGCCACCACCTGGATACTCAGGATCGAATCCCCACCCAGAGCGAAGAACCCGTCGAACACCCCCACCCGGGACACACCCAGAACCGAGGCGAACACCTCCGCCAACACCCGCTCGGTCTCCGAACGCGGCGGCTGGTAGTCCTCACCCACCGCGTCCCACTCCGGAACCGGCAACGCCCGGTAGTCCGTCTTCCCGTTCGGCGTCAACGGCAACGCGTCCAGCGCGGTCAGCGAGGCCGGGACCATGTACTCGGGGAGCTCCTCGGCGAGCGCGGCGCGGACGCGTTCCACCCCGACCGGCCGCTGGTTGTCGCGTTCCACCACGTATCCGGCGAGCTGGCGCCCGCCGCTGGCGGCGGTGACCACGGTGACGGCGGCTTCCGCGACGTCGGGCAGGCGCAGCAGCGCGGCCTCGACCTCGCCGGGTTCGATCCGGAACCCGCGGATCTTCACCTGGGCGTCGGCCCGACCCACGAACTCCAGCTCCCCCTGCGGGGTCCACCGCACCAGGTCCCCGGTGCGGTACATCCGCTCCCCCACCGTGAACGGGTCGGCCACGAACCGTTCGGCCGTCACCCGCGCACGGCCCAGGTAACCGCGGGCCATGCCGGCGCCGCCGATGTGGAGCTCACCCACCACCCCGGTGGGTACGGGGCGCAGGAAGGCGTCCAGCACGTAGGTCCGGGTGCCGTCCAGCGGGCCGCCGATGGGCAGGGTGTCGGGGATGTCCTCCGCGTCCGCCACCGGGTGGACGGTGCTGAACGTCGTCATCTCGGTGGGGCCGTAGATGTTGTGCAGCCGGGTGCGCGGCGCGGCCTCGGCGACCCGGCGAAGGGCGTGCGGGTTGGCGGCCTCCCCGCCGGTCAGCACCTCGCGCAGTCCGGCGAAGCAGGACGGGTCCTGGGTCGCGAGCAGGTTGAACAGTGCCGAGGTGAGGAACGCGGCCGTCACGCCGGAGGCGGTGGTCACCTCGGCGAACGTGTCGGCGTCGAGCTGCCCGGGCGGGGCGACGACGACGGTGCCGCCGGTCAGCAGCGGCACCCACACCTCGTAGGTGGCGGCGTCGAACGCGTGCGAGGAGTGGAACAGCACCCGCTCGTGGGCCGACCACCGGTGGTCGGCGGCCAGGCGGACGATGCTCTCGTGGGAGACCACGACGCCCTTGGGCACACCGGTGGATCCGGAGGTGAACATGGTGTAGGCGGCGCTGCCGGGCGCGACGGCGCCGTGGTGGTGCCCGGCGCCGGTGGTGGGGGCCGCGCCGGTGGTCCCGGCCACGGTTCCGCCGGGTTCCAGGATGACGGTGGGCAGGCCACCGGCCCCCGCGGCGTGCTCGACGCGGTCCCGGTCGGTGACGACCGCGGCGGCGCCGGTCTCTCCGGCCAGCAGCCGCACCCGCTCGGCGGGGTCGCCCGGGTGCACGGGGACGTAGGCGCCGCCGGCGCGCAGCACCGCCAGCATCGCCACGACGGTGTGCGCGCCGCGTTCGGTCACCAGCATGACGGGGCTCGCGCTGGTGACGCCGCGGGCGGCGAGTTCCCCGGCGAGCAGGTGGGAGCGCTGTGCCAGCTCGGCGTAGGTGAGGTCACCGCCGGTGCCGGTGACCGCGACCGCGTGGGGGGTGTGCTCCGCGCGGCGCGCGAAGCGCGCCACGACCGTCTCGGCCGGGCCGGCGGGTCCGGACCCGCAGCGTTCGAGCACCGCCTCGCGTTCCGCGCCGGCCAGCGGTTCCAGCGCGGCCAGCCGCTGGTGGGGGCGGTCGGTGATGGTGGTGACGAGGCGGCGGAACCGTTCGGCGAGCCGGGCGACGGTGTCGCGGCGGAAGAGGTCGGTGTTGAACTCGACCGTGCCGCGGAGGCCGCCGCCGCGCTCCTCGAACTCGAACACGAGGTCGAACAGGGAGGAGGTGCGGGGCAGCGCCACCTCGGTGGTGTCCAGACCGGGCAGCTCCACCTCCTCGGTGGAGGCGTTCTGCAGCACCATCATGGCCTGGAAGAGGGGGGTGCGGGAGGGGTCGCGCTCCACGTCCAGGGCGTCCACGAGGCGGTCGAACGGGAGCTCGTTGTCGAAGGCGTCCAGGACGGTGGTGCGGACGTCGTCGACGAACGACCCCACCGTGGCGCCGCCGTCCAGGCGCGACCGCAGCACCAGGGTGTTGACGAAGAACCCGATGAGGTCCTCGACCTGGCGGTGGGACCGGCCGGCGGTGGCGACGCCGAGGGCGACGTCGCGGCTGCCGGACTGGTTGGCGAGCAGCAGCTGCACCGCCGCGGCGAGCGTCACGAACAGGGTGGTGCCGCGCTGGCGGCCGAGTTCCCGCAGCGCGGCGGTGTCCTCCTCGGGGAGGTCGAACGTCAGCACGGCGCCGGCGGTGGTGCGGGTGTCGGGCCGGGGGTGGTCGGTGGGCAGCGCCAGCGGGGGGACGTCGTGCAGCTGGCGCCGCCAGTAGGCGACGCGGTCCGCGACGGCCCCGGGATCCCACGCGTGCTGCTCGTGGGCGGCGAAGTCCGCGTACTGGATGTCCAGCTCGGGCAGGTCCGGACGCGCTCCGTCCGTCGCCGCCTCGACGCGGTACAGCTCACCGAGGTCGCGCGCCAGGACGCGCAGCGACCACCCGTCGCTGGCGATGTGGTGCACGCTCAGCACGAGCACGTGGTCCTCGGCCGCGAGGGTGAACAGCCCCGCGCGAAACACCGGGCCGTTCTCCAGGTCGAACGGGGTCTCCACCTCGGCGAGCAGGGCCTCGTCCAGCTTCCGGTCCCGCTGTTCGGCGGGCAGGTGGCTGAGGTCGGTGGTCTCCAGGGCGAGGGTGTGGTCCCGGGGCGCGACGACGCGCTGCTCGGGTTCCCCGTCCACCTCCGCGAACCGGGTGCGCAGGGTCTCGTGGCGCAGGGCGAGCCGTTCCAGCGCGCGGGCCAGCGCGCCGGTGTCCAGCGGGCCGCGCATCCGGTGGGCGGTTCCGGTGTAGTACTCCACGCTGGCAGTGTCGTAGCGGTCCAGGAACCAGAGGCGGCGCTGCGCGAACGACAGCGGGAGTCTCCCGCCGCGGTCCGCGGGTGTGATGGTGCCGCCCGCCTCACCCATGCCGGCGGCGGCCAGCGCGGCGGCGGTGCGGTCGCGGAACAGGGTGCGCTGGTCCGGGGCCGCACCGAGCCGTTCGGCGATGCGGGAGAGGGCGCGCAGCGCGACGATGGAGTCGCCGCCCAGGTCGAAGAAGTCGTCGTGCACTCCGACCCGGTCCGTGCCCAGAACCTCGGCGAACACCTCGGTGACGACCCGTTCGGTGGCGTCGCGCGGCGGGGTGGTGTCCCCGGCGGGGCCGGTCGGGTCGGGCAGGGCGGCGTGGTCGGTTTTCCCGTTGGCGTTCAGCGGCATGGCCCCCAGCACGGTGACCGCCGCCGGAACCATGTAGTCGGGGAGGCGCTGGGTCAGGGCCTCCCGCAGCTCGCCGGGGTCGGGATCGGGCGCGCCGGGGTCGGCGGTGACGTAGCCGAGCAGGCGCCGCACGCCCGAGGGGGCGGGGCGCACGGTGACGGCGGCGTCACCCACCCCGGGCAGGGCGGCGAGCGCGGCCTCGACCTCACCGGGTTCGATCCGGAACCCCCGGATCTTCACCTGGGAATCCGACCGACCCACGAACTCCAACTCCCCGTCCGCGCCCCACCGCACCAGATCCCCGGTGCGATACATCCGCTCCCCCGAAACGAACGGATCAGCCACGAACCGCTCAGCCGTCAACCCCGCACGACCCAGATAACCGCGGGCCACTCCGGGCCCGCCCACGTACAGTTCTCCCGTCCCGCCGCTGGGGACCGGCCGCATCCCGCTGTCGAGGACACGCAGCCGCGCCCCGTCCAGTCCCGTGCCGATGGGGGCGGGGTCGCCGTCGGCGAGGTCGGCGCGGAACCGGTGGTGGGTGGCGAACGTGGTGGTTTCGGTGGGGCCGTAGCCGTTGGCGACCACCAGTCCCGGGCAGGCGTCCCGCACCCTGCGCACGGCGGGGATGTTGGCGGCCTCCCCACCGGTGGTGACCTCGCGCATCCCGGAGAAGCAGGCGGGGCCCTCACCGGCGAACAGAGTGAACAGGGAGGCGGTGACGAACGCGGCGTGGGGGTGGTGCTCGCGCACCAGCCGCCGCAGCCCGGCGGTGTCCAGGCGTCCGGGCGGGGCGACGACGACGGTGCCGCCGTTGAGCAGCGGCACCCACACCTCGTAGGTGGCGGCGTCGAACGCGTGCGAGGAGTGGAACAGCACCCGCTCGTGGGCCGACCACCGGTGGTCGGCGGCCAGCTGAACCACGTCGCGGTGGGTCACCGCCACCCCTTTGGGCCGGCCGGTGGAGCCGGAGGTGAACATGGTGTAGGCCAGCTGCCCCGGCAGCGCCGCGTCCGCCGCCCGCGGGGTATGAGCGGGTGCCTGCTGGTGGACGGTGCCGGTATCCAGGACGGGGGCGGGGCACTGGTCGGGCAGCCGGGGCGAGGAGGCCGGGTCGGTCAGGACGCAGGCGGCGCCGGTCTCCTCCAGCAGGGCGCGCACCCGCTCGGGTGGGAACGCGTCGTGCACGGGGACGTAGGCGCCGCCGGCGCGCAGCACCGCCAGCATCGCCACGACGGTGTGGGCGCCGCGCTCCAGGAGCAGGGCCACCTGCGACTCCGGCCCCACCCCGTTGTCCCGCAGCCGACCGGCGAGGCGGGCGGAGCGGTCCTCCAGCTCGGCGTAGGTCAGTTCCCCGCCCGGTCCCGTCACCGCGGCCGTGTCCGGGCTGGCCTCCGCCTGCCGGAGGAAGAGTGCGACGACGGTTCCCGGGTCGGAGCCGACGCGGGGTGTTCCGGCGGTGGCGCGTTGCTGGTGGTGGGCAGAAGGCATCGTCAGCTCCGAGGAGAGTGGGGGTCCGGGCGGCCGCGGGACGGAGGCGCGGGGGTACCTCCGGGTGTGTGGGGTCAGGCCGCCTTCAGCAGGGCGTGGGAGACGCGGCGCAGGGTCCGGCCGTTGTACTGCAGCGAGGAGATCGCCCGGGACTCCGGATCGCGCAGGAAACGGCCGGCGAAGGCCACCTGGTCCCGACCGGTGGCTTCCACCGTGCACGTCAGGTCGCTTCCGGCGGTGAGGTCGCCGGTGAACCCGTTGGACGCGGTGAAGGTCAGGCCGCCGCCGGGGCGATGGTCGATCCGCACCGTCAGGTCGCCGTTGGCGTACTCCCCGGCGAGTTCGTCGGCGGGGGCCACGAGGGCCGGGGACACGCTGGGTTGGCGGTAGTGGCCGACGTCCAGACCGCGCCGGTCCAGCTCGGTGACCAGGTCCTCCCAGAGCAGCAGACCGGTGGTGGCGTTGGTGGTGAGGGCGACGGCGCTGCCGCCGTCGGGGCTCAGCCGGACGTTGCAGGTGCCGCCGTCCAGTGTCCCGTCGTGTCCCCACCACGTGGTCTCGCGGGAGTGGAACAGGCCCCAGCCGGCGCCCCAGCCGTCGGCCAGGCCGAAGGGGGCGGCGGCGTCGACGCTGGTGCCCATCTCGCGCAGCACGGCGGGGTCGGCGATGCCGGTGTCGGGGTCGGCGTGCTGGGGGGCGAGGAACGCGCGGGCGAACCGCACGAGGTCGCGGGCGCTTCCGGCCAGCCCTCCGGCGGCGACCATGGTGGACTCGACGTAGAAGTCGACGGGTTCGGCGTGGCCGGTGCGCTTCTCGACGGCGTGCCCGCTGA
This sequence comes from Haloactinospora alba, assembly GCF_006717075.1. Lineage (NCBI taxonomy): Bacteria > Bacillati > Actinomycetota > Actinomycetes > Streptosporangiales > Nocardiopsidaceae > Haloactinospora > Haloactinospora alba. The sequence continues at coordinate 332,518 of NZ_VFQC01000003.1, read as the reverse complement.
CGGCGGGATTGCGGGCCGAGGGCCAGCGGGCGTCGCGGAGGAAGGACACGTCCAGTCCGGCGGGCCGCAGGAGGTAGTCCTCCATGGTGTCCCACCAGCTCTGCCCGGTCAGGGCCTCGACGAGGTAGGCGGCGACGGCGTAGCCGGTGTTGGCGTAGGAGAACGCGGTTCCGGGGGCGTCCAGCATCCGCGCGCGCAGCACGGAGTTCAGGTAGCGCCGCATCGAGGAGGAGCGCAGTTGCTCCCCCTCGTGGTCGGAGGGCAGGCCCGCCGTGTGGCTGAGCAGCTGCCGCGGGGTGGCGCCGGCGAGGGGGTGCCGTTCGGGGATCTGGCCGCGCAGGTGGCCGGAGAGGGGAGCGTCGAGGTCGCAGTCCCCGTCCTCCACCAGCTGCATAACCAGAGCGGCGGTGAATATCTTCGCCACGGAACCGAACGCGAAGTGCGATTCCGTGGACACACGGCCGCCTTCTCCCGAACGTTCGACACCGTGGGTCAGATCGAACGTTCTTCCCTGGTGATAAACGGAAAGCTGGGCACCTGGAACGTGGTGGCGCTCCGCCAGGTCCCCCAGCATGAGACACAGATCACTCGCCTCCATGCTTTCTCCTTCCAGGAGGCCGCATCCATGCACTCGGGAGCGGTACCCGAAACAGGGGTATGTCCCGATATAGGACACAAGGTATGGCTGTCTATACCTCGGAAGGGTCGCCCATAGGATCGGAAAATGCAACCAAGTTGCGGAATACACCGAAAGTTCCTGAGAAAGGGCGTACAATCCGGTATCATGAGACCGGATCCAGGCGGGGCCAGCGTCCGCTATTGTGCCGCCACCACAGCGCAAGAAAGCACGTAACCGCAGGCCACAGGGAAGATGCGAAAACCATGCGGTAGCTCAAAGCGAGCGAAAGACTACGGATCGCGAGAATCGTATATTACCGGTGGGTTCATGTGTCGTGCGCCACACGCCGGGAAACCCGAAAAACATGCGGCTTTCCGGCGGAGCGGAGTGGCCAGCGAGAATGCGGCTACCGGCGAGTAGAATAAGAAGCGTGGTTATTGTGCACATCATTCGAGTCACTCGGCGTAGCCGGGTTTTCCGCTAACGGCCCTCATGCGCTTCACATTCGCCTGAGGAATGACTCAGAAACGAAACGAACGATTGTGCCTCCGGAAACATTCGCACTCCCAGCAATTATCATGCGGCACACAGGGCGCGACACGAAAAGTTGCCGAACAATGGTGACGGTGGCGCGGCGCCACGCACAGCCTAACGCCGCACCACCGCTGTGTCCGGCATTATGCGAAAAAAACGGAAACGCATGCTCCGGACGTGTTCCCACCACACCTCGAGGAACAGCGACGTGCGGACCCGCCGGGGACAACCACCCGGCCCTACCGGCGCGTCCGCACGTGATGAACCACCAACGCGACGATGCACGCGACCGTCACCACACCGAACGTCGCGCTCACCCACATGTTCATCCCGCCGAGCGAGGTCACCGAGTTCCCCGCCACCGAGATGACCAACAGTGTCCACAACACGACACGCAGACCGGCACCGGAGGAGCCGCGAACCGTACCTCGCGAGCTCGGGGAAGGACGTCCCTCCTCAGTCAGGCGGTACGGGTCACTCATTCTCACTCCTGTTGCGGCACGGTCGGACAGTCGAACACGGACGGTTGGACCTTACGCCCCGGCGGGGCCGGCCGACGATCCCGCACGCACCCCGGCCGGGGTGGCGCTGGCACCACCCCTCCCTTACCTCAGGGGCTACCGTCGGCGGGCGGCAGCCGCGGTGACCACCCGCAGCGGGAGGGAACGGTTTGACGGACAGCACGAACGACGGGACCGCGCCCGTCCGACCCGCCGACAGTGTGCGCGGCTCGCTGGCGTCGGTGGAACAGCTGGCGGGCGGTCTCACGACGGCGTTCCTGGCACTGCTCTCCCTCACCTCCCTGCTCGCAGCGGGGTTGGCGTGCCTGACCGGTGTCGGCCTGGCGCTGCTCGCCCCCGCGCTGCGGGGTCTGCGCGCGACCGCCGACCGGGAGCGCGCCCGCCTGTCCCGCATGGGCCCCGAGGTCCTGACCCCCTACGCCTCCCCGGTCCGGGGGTGGCGAAGCGCGCTCACCGAACTGCGCGCGGCGACGTTCGTCCGTGACGTCGGCTGGGCGTGCCTGCACGCCTCCGCCGGGCTGGCGCTGGGGCTGCTCGGGGTGCTCCTTCCCGTCGTCGCGGTGCGCGACACCACGTTCCCGGTGTGGTGGACGTTCCTGCCGGACGGAGCGGCCGGTTCCGCGCTCGGCCTGCCCGCGGGCGACTGGCCCACCGCCGCGCTGGTCGCCCTCATGGGGGTGGGGTGGTGCGCCATCGTCATCGGCCTGGGGCCGGGTATGGCCCGGCTGCAGGCCTACCCCGGCCGGGCGCTGCTGGGGCCTCCCCCCGGTGCGGAACTCGTCGACCGCATCACGGAGCTCACCGCCAGCCGGGCCGCCGCGCTCGACGCGCACACCCGCGAGCTGCGCAGGATCGAACGCAGCCTGCACGACGGCGCGCAGAGCCGGCTGGTCACGGTGGCGGTGCTGCTGGGATCGGCGCGTCGCGCGCTCGACCGCGACCGCGCCGCCGCCGAGTCCGCGCTGGAGCAGGCGCAGGAGTCGGCCGAGACCGCGCTGTCGGAACTGCGCGGGTTGAGCCGCGCCATCCTGCCGCCCGCCCTCGACCACGGGCTCGCCGACGCCCTCTCCGGGCTGGCGGCGGACTGCCCGCTGCCCTGCCAGGTCGACACCACCCAGCTGGCGCCCTGCCCGGTGTCCGTGGAGGCGGCCGCCTACTTCGCCGTCGCCGAGGCCCTCAGCAACGTCACCCAACACAGCGGTGCCACCCGCGCCGAGGTGTGGGCGGGCAAACGCGACGGGCGGCTCGTGGTGCGCGTCGTGGACGACGGGCGCGGCGGAGCCCGCGAGGACGAGGGGACCGGGCTGCGGGGTATACGGCAGCGCGCGCGGGCACACGATGGGACGGTGGAGGTCACCAGTCCCGACACCGGTTCGACCACCGTGCACGTGGAGCTCCCATGCGAGTAGTGATCGCCGACGATGACACGCTGCTGCGCGAGGGCGTGGCCTCGCTCCTGCGGGCGGAGGGGTTCACCGTGCTCGCGGCCGTGGCCGACGCCGAGGCGCTGTCGGCCGAGCTCGACCACCAGCGGCCCGACATAGCGGTGATCGACGTCCGCATGCCGCCCGCCTTCCGGGACGAGGGCATCCGCGCCGCGATCCGGGCGCGGCAGCGCTACCCCGAGCTTCCGGTGCTGGTCCTGTCCGCCTACGTCGAGGAGACGTTCGCCACCGAACTGTTGGAGACGGGCTCCGACGGTGTCGGCTACCTGCTCAAGGAGCGGGTCGGGCGGGTGGAGTCGTTCGTGGAGACACTGCGCCAGGTCGCCGGGGGGCAGACCCACATCGACCCGCACGTCGTCAACCAGCTCTTCGCCCGGACCCGGCGGTCGGACCCGCTGGACCGGCTGTCCGCGCGGGAACGGGACGTGCTGGCGCTGATGGCCGAGGGGCTCGGAAACGCGGCGATCTCCGCCCGGCTCGTGGTCAGCGAGGGGGCGGTGCAGAAACACATCCGCAGCATCTTCGCGAAGCTGGACCTCGACCCCGACGACAGCACCGACCGCCGGGTCGCGGCGGTGCTGCGGTTCCTGGACGCCACGCGTTGAGCGGACGCGCCGCCCGCGGACCGGCGGGTGCTCCGCTCCGCCCCGGCCCCGGGCCATGCCGAGGCGGCACCGGACGCGCCGCCCGCGACGGGCAGCGCCCGCCGGAGGGAAGTCAGCCGTCCTGTTCCGCGAGGCGCTTCAGCCGCGGCAGGGTGCGCTCGATACCGAGCGCGTTGCGCTGGGGGAAGCCCACCAGGATGTAGAACCACGTCCCGAACCGGGAGTAGTCGAACGTCTCGGTCACCCGGGTCGTCCCGTCCTCCAACGGTTCCAGCGTCCACCGCCAGCGGTGCCACGCGCCGTGCCGCCACGCCAGTCTCCGGTTCTCGCTGAACTCCACAACCTGGTTGCCGGTGCGGTAGTCGAGACCGCCCATGCGCATCCCCATGCCGAACCGGGAGCCCAGGGTAAGCCGTTCGGGGCCGCGGACCGCCTCGCGCACGGTGCCCGAGCCGTCGAACTCGGAGTGGCGGCGGGGATCGGCGAGGATGTCGAAGATCCGCTCGGCGGGAGCGTCGACCACGACGCTGCGGGAAACGCGGTGCTGTGCCATGTGGGTGATCCTCTCATCCAGCCGCCGCGTGCCGTTCGACGGCCGCCAGTGTACGGTCCGCCGCCGCGACGTGCAGGACCCAGAACTCGCCGGGTCGCAGCCCCAGCCGCTGCGATATGGGGGCTCCCAGCCGGGTGAGGGCTTCCCGCATCAGGTCCTGGACCAGCTCACCGTGGGTGCACACCAGGGTCGGCAGGCCGTCGGCGAGCAGGCGCGCGAACGCTGCGCGGGCCTGCTCGGAGGAGACCGGTTCGCTGTCGCCGGGACGGCTGTGGCGGGTGAGGGCGCGGTCGGTGCGGACCCGCACCCCGTGCTCCCTGGCGTAGGGGGACACGGTCTCGGCGCAGCGGGCGGCCGCCGAGCTGACCACGCGCGGGGTGCCGAACGCGGCCAGGATGCCCGCCAGCGCGTGGGCGTCGGCGCGGCCGGCCTCGTCCAGCGGACGCAGCAGCTCGTCGCCGTTCCACTCGCTGTCGTGCGAGCTTGCGTTGTGCAGCAGGATCACCGGGTAGGTGTCGGGCGGTGTGGTGTCGATGTCGTCCAGCACGTGGGCGTCGTGGCGGTAGCTGACGCGCTGGCGCGCCTCCGCCAGCGGGAACCAGGCGGCCTGGTCGGCCTCCCCGCCCGGGGAGAGGGACGGTCCGGTGTCCGGTGTGGCCGCCCACCACTCCACCCGCTTGGGCCACCCGCCGCTGAGGTAGCACCGGGACAGCAGACGGCGGCCCAGTACCGGCCGTACGCCGGTCTCCTCGCGCACGTCGCGCAGCGCGACGGTCAGCGGGTGCTCCCCGTGGTCCAGCCGGGCACTGGGCAGGGTCCAACCGCCGTGGCGGGGCTGGTGCACCAGCGCGACCTCGCGGGTGCCGCGCCCCTCGCGGCACAGCACGGCGCCGGCCGCCCGGATGGGTTCCGGGGGGCCGCTCGGCGCGGCGCCCCGGTGTGTGCCGGGGGGAACCGGCCCCGCGCTCGTGTGTTCAGCCATCGGCGTTTCGCAACTGTCGGTGCGCGCGCGGCGGGTGGCGTGTTCCGCCGCCCAGCGGGCTGCGGTCTCGCGCACCGCCGGCTCGGACGGGCCTGGGAGGCCGCTGACGCGGCCCGGTGCCTCGGGTGCACCGTCCAGGTTACGTGGTGCCGACTGCGGGCAGAGGGCCCGGTCTCTTGGATCCGCGGTACTCATTCGAACAGGCGCAGCGCGGGGGCGAGGACCAGGGTGAGCATCCCTCCGCGCAGGAGGACGTTCAACCAGATGTTGCGGTAGCACACCCACACGTAGCCGTAGAGCAGACCGAGCGGGCCGTAGGTCAGCAGGGCCGCCACGGCGTCGGTGACCAGGCCCTCGCCGGTGAGCGGGGCGAGTTCGTTGCGCCCGTCGGTCACGGCGTAGGTGGCGGCGAACAGCAGCGAGGTCAGCACGATGCCGCTCCACCGGCCGACGAGCTGTTCCAGCCTGCTCTGCAGCATGCCGCGGAAGAAGATCTCCTCGGGGATGCTGATCGCGACGAACGCCACCAGCGCCCCGAGCAGGGCCAGGTCCGGGGAGGGTAACGGTGTGGCGCGCAGCGGAAGAGCCACCAGCGCGATCGTGACCAGGGTGGGAAGCAGGCCAAACCAGCGCCATGGCTCGGTCACGCCCATGGCAAGGGCGGGCATGGCCGTCCCCTCCCCGGTGAGGGTGAAACCGGCCTGGTCCACGAACACCACGGGCAGGACGAACAGGAAGACGACCCGCACCGTGGGCACGTAGGGGGCGTCCGGTACCACCTGGCCGAACAGCAGGGACAGGCCGACGGTTCCGATGGCGAAGCACGCCAGGAAGAACAGCAGCCAGCGGAGCTCGGACCCCACCGGGTGGCCGGCCAACGCGTCCTGACATCGGCGCTCCAGGTCCCGGCGCTGCCGCGCTCGGGTGGTCAGCCACGCCAGCACCATGCCCACCGCCGCGGGGAGCCAGACGGTTTCCGCGACGGGACTCTGGTGCCAGGTGACAGCCGAGGGCAGCGCGGGGTGGGCGAAGAGCGCCGTTGCCAGCATCGCCACGCTCGCGAGCAGGCTCGCCCAGAATACCCATCCGTATGCCATCGTCACCGGCTTCTTTCGGGTCGGGCTTTCAGTCTGCCCCGATGAAAACTAAAAGTGACGTAATAGCTACGGTATGTCGCGGCTTTGCCTTCCGGTTCGGGCTCTGTTCGGTGGGTGCTGCCCGTCGCGAGCGGCGCGGCCGGCGCCGTGCCGGCGGGGACGGGAGAGGGAGCGGAGCGGAACTGCCGGCTGGCGGGAGCGCCGCCAGTCGGTGCTGGGGCGGAGCGCAGCGGAACGAGCGCGCCGAGCTGGCCTACTCCTCCCCGGCGTGTTCGAGCGCGGCCAGCGCGGTCACGGCCCCCAGTTCCCAGCAGGAGTCCCGGTCGTCGCCGTCGGGGTCGCCGACGACGGTGACCGGTGGGCGGTGGCGCTGCCAGGACATGCCCGAGGCGATCCCCTCCACCGCGCGCACCGCGCCGGTGGTGTCGCTGTTGCCGTGCACGTACAGGGAGTACGGCAGGCCCGCCGTGTCGGTGAGGCAGGGGTAGTAGACCGTGTCGAAGAAGTGTTTCAGCGCCCCGGACATGTAGCCGATGTTGGCCGTGGTGCCCAGGACGACCGCGTCGGCGGCGAGCACGTCGGGCACGGTCGCCCCCAGGGCGGGGCGGGTGTCGACCTCCACACCCGTGATGTCCTCGTTGCGCGCCCCGGACAGCACGGACTCGAGCATGGTCTGGACCGAGGGGGAGGGTGTGTGGTGAACGATGAGCAGGCGTGCCATGGGGCCAGGGTGGCACAGCCGACACCGCTCCCAGCGGACAACCTCTTGTAACAACCGTTACAGAAACTGTTAGGGTCAGTGCCATGGCACGCACCAAGGAGTTCGACCCGCAGCGGGTCCTGGAGTCCGCGATGGGGGTGTTCTGGCGCAAGGGCTACGAGGGCACCTCCGCCCAGGACCTGTGCGACGCCACCGGGCTGGGGCGCAGCAGCCTCTACAACGCGTTCGACGGCAAGCACGACCTGTTCCTGCGGGCGCTGAAGCTGTACGTGCAGCGGTTCACCCAACACAACATCGAGCTGATCAGTGGGGACGGCTCCATCCGGGAGCGGGTCGGCACCCTGCTGTGGGACGTGGTGGAGCAGGAGCGCTCCAGCGCCAGTCCCGGTTGTTTCGCCGTCAACTCCGCGATGGAGCGCGCCCGCACCGACCCGGACGTCGCCGCCGTGGTGGAACGGGACCGCGCCGCGGTCGTCGACGCCCTGCACCAGGCGTTGCGCACCGCCCAGGCGGAGGGGGAGATCGCCCCGGACGCCGACCCGCTGGCGCTCGCGCGGTTCCTCCACAGCACCATCGGCTCGCTGCGCCTGCTGGGCCGCACACCCAGCGGCCGTGCGGCGATGCCCGACGTGGTCGCCACCACCCTGGCGGCCCTCTAGACACCGATCTTCCCGCCCCACTCGTTGCCCACGTATGCCCCAGTTCTGTAACAGTGATTACAATAAGGAGTTCCCGGCCATGCCTCTCGCGGTCCTCGCCATCGGCGTGAGCATCTTCGCGCTGACCAGCACCGAGTTCGTCATCTCCGGACTGTTACCCCTGATCGCCGACGACGTCGGCGTCACCATCCCCCAGGCGGGCATGCTGATCTCGGCGTTCGCCGTCGCGATGGTGGTCGCTCCCCCGGTCGCCGCTGCCGCCACCCTGCGGCTGCCCGCCAAGGCCACCTTGGTCGCCCTGCTGGCGGTGTTCGCCGCCGGGCAGGCCCTGGGCGCGCTCGCACCGGACTACTGGACCCTGTTCGCCTCCCGCGTCGTCACCGGGCTGGCCGCGGCCGCGTTCTGGGCCGTGGGCGCGGCCGCCGCCGTCACCCTCGTCCCCTACGAGCGGCGCGGACGGGCGCTGGCCGTGGTCACCGGCGGGCTGGCACTGGCCACTACCCTCGGGGTGCCGCTGGGCACCGTGCTGGGCCAGCACACCGGGTGGCGCGCCACGTTCTGGCTGATCGGCGCGACCGCGCTGCTGGCACTGGCCGGCATCGCCGCGCTGATGCCGGCCAGCCAGCGGAACACCGACCGGGACCGGAGTCCCCGGCTGCTGGCCGAACTGCGCTCCTTCGCCGACCGGCGGGTGTGGATCGCCCTGTCCACCACCGTCCTCACGCAGGCCGCCGTCTTCGCGACCTACAGCTACGCCTCCCCCTACCTCACCGAGGTGGCGGGAACCAGTGAGTCCGCCGTGCCCACCATCCTGCTGCTGTACGGCGCCGGGGGCGTCGTCGGCCTGCTGGCGGGCGGCCGCGCCGCCGACTGGCGCCCCCTCACCGCGCTCACCCTGGGCGCGGCGGGTCTCGTCGCCGTATTCGCGGTGCTGTGGCTCGCCCCCGCCTCACCCGTGCTCGCGGCGGCGATGATCCTGCTCATGGGCCTGTTCGGCCTGTTCATCAACCCCGCACTGAACGTGCGGGTGTACGCCCTGGTGCACTCCCCCACCTTCGCCGGCGCCTCCAGCACCTCGGCGTTCAACGTCGGCAACACCGTCGGCCCGTGGCTGGGCGGCACGGCCATCAGCGCCGGGTTCGGCCTGGCCGCGCCCGCCTGGGTGAGCGTGGTGCTGGCGGTGGCCGCCCTCGCGATGGTCGCCCTCGCCGCCTACACCCGCGCGCCCAGCGCGGATCGCGTCGGCACCGGCCACGACCAGAAGACCCCGGAGAGGTCCGAACCCTCCCCGGCATGAGAACCCCGCGCCGCACCGGCCCCGGCCCAAGCGGCGCGCGAGCGACACCGCAACGACAACGCGCGAAAGGAACCACGATGACCGCCATCCCCACGGACGCGGAACTCGCCCGCTCCCTCGACGGTGACTTCACCAGCTCCCACGCCGAGGTGAACGGCGTCCGGCTGCACTACGTCTCCGGCGGTTCGGGAGCCCCGCTGGTACTGCTCGGCGGCTGGCCGCAGACCTGGTGGCAGTTCCACAGGATCATGCCGGATCTGGCGCGCAACTACCACGTCATCGCCGTGGACATCCGCGGCATGGGCGGTTCGGAGAAACCCGGGTCGGGCTACGACAAGAGGACGATGGCCGCCGACATCCGCGCGCTGGTCCGCCACCTCGGCTACGACAGCGTCAACATCACCGGGCACGACATCGGCGCCATGGTCGCCTACGCGTTCGCCGCGAACCACCCCGACGCCGTGCGGAAGCTGGCACTGGTGGACGTCGCCCACCCGGACGGGAACTGGGAGAGCTTCACCCTCCTGCCCGGTCCGGGCCAGAAGCCCAACCGCGAGGAGGGCATGACGCTCGCCATCGACTCCGTGTTCCTCTGGTGGTTCGCGTTCAACCAGATCGAGGGGCTGCCGGAGCGGCTGCTGGCCGGGCGGGAACGGATCCTCATCGACTGGCTGATCCACTACCAGAGCAAGGACCCCTCCCGCATCGGGGAACGCGACCGCGACATCTACGCCCACGCCTACTCCACTCCGGAGGCGGTCCGCGCGGGGAACGCGTGGTACCAGACCTTCACCCGCGACATCGCCGACGAACGGGGGTACGCGCCGGTCAGCGCCCCGCTGCTGGGGCTGGGCGCCAGCGGGAACTACCGGGTGCTGAACACCGTCCTGCCGTCCAAGGGCCACAACGTCCGCGTGGTGGAGATCCCCGACAGCGGCCACTACATCCCCGAGGAGAACCCCCAGGCCGTGATCGAGCACCTCACCGCCTTCTTCCAGTGACCCCAATCCGTTGAGGAGGGCCGCACCCCACGGCAGTGACGGGTGGGAGACGCTCGACACCACGGGCGCGCCACCCGTCTGCTGTGCGCCCCTCCAGGAGTGGCGAACCGGGCGCGCCTCTCCCCTGCCCGGGGTGCGAACACGGCGGGGCAGCGTCGGGGATCCACATGCGGAGGCCACTGTCGTCCTACCGCGGACATGCCAGTCAGGGCGGTCCGGGATCGAAGATGGCGTGGGTGCCCACCCGGCGCCAGATCACATGCACGATGCCGGGACGTTGTTCGTCTCCGTACTGCCAAGTGGCGCGCCCGTCGGGCGCCCAGGTCATCTCGTACACCCCTGGAGCCCCGACTACGCCTCTAACTCGCAGACTTGGACGGAATCGACCGGTGTCCACGTCAGGCACGAAGGCATCCCGGACCACACGTTGGAACCGTTCCCGCTGGGCATCAGCGAGTTTTTTGAAGTCGCGCTCAAACCGGGGGGTAGTAGTGAAAGTCGGCATCGGCTCTGGCTAGCGCTCCAGGTCAGCAAACATCTCATCAGCAGTGTCGTAAGTGGTGGTCTGCCCGGAGGCGATCTGCTCACTGGCCTCCCGCTCCCCGGCCTGCCAGTCAGCTTCCCAGAACCAGCGCTGCTCCGCCGGTACAGTCGCCAAGCCGCGCAACACGACCTCGCCGTTCTCAGTTACGTCGAACTCGACTTCATCGCCTTCACCAATGTGCAGAGCAGTTGCGATGTCCCTGGGCAAGGTGAGCTGGTTCTTGGCGCGAACGACCGCGCGGCGGTGTCGCCTGGTGTCCATGCTCGTCTCCCTCCTCCACTCTCCCGACCCAGTATGAGTTAGAAAATCAGAAAATACAACTCTCTCGCCCGACGCTCTTGTTTCCCGTTCCAGCGCAGCGTTGCGCCCCCCGACATCACGCCTGCCTCCGGGAAAGGACTGTTCCCGGTTCCTGTCGGGACCAGCGGCGCCACAAGCACGTACCCGGACCGGCGCGGCACCACCGCGCCACCCACCGGGGACGCCCCGGAGGCCAGCGGTTCGGGCTCGGTAGGCTCCCGGTGAGAGGCGTCTCGTGGGAGGGCCAGCCGGATGGACGAGAGTGACCCGGTCGCGGAGTTCCGGTCGCACCGCGGACGGCTGTTCGGGTTGGCCTACCGGATGCTCGGTTCGGCCGCCAGCGCCGAGGACATGGTGCAGGAGGCGTTCCTGCGCTGGTCGGGCGCCGACCACGCGTCGATCGCCTCGCCGGGTGCCTGGCTGGCGAAGACGGTGACGAACCTGTGCCTGAACCACCTGGACTCGGCGCGGGTCAGACGCGAACAGTACGTGGGGCCGTGGCTTCCGGAACCGGTGCTGACCGAGGACGGCGCCCTGGGTCCGCTGGAGCTCGCCCAGCAGCGGGAGTCGGTGTCGATGGCGCTGCTGGCGCTGCTCGAACAGCTGGCTCCGGCCGAGCGGGCGGTGTTCGTCCTGCGCGAGGCGTTCGGTTACGACCACCAATCGATCGCCGGGATGCTGGAATGCTCCCAGGACAACTCCCGGCAGCTGCACCACAGGGCCACCCGGCGGCTGCGGGAGGAACGGGCGCGGTTCGAGCCGGACCACGGCGCGTGGCACCAGCTGGTGGAACGGTTCCTCGCGGCGGCGCGCGACGGCGACCTTGCGCGGCTGGAGGAGCTGCTCACCGCCGACGTGACGTCCTGGTCCGACGGCGGTGGCAAGGCCAGCGCGGCCCGCCGCCCCGTCGTCGGCAGCACCCAGGTCGCGCGGCTGGTCGTCGGCCTGCTCCGCCAGGCCGACGAGGAGGTCACGATCAGTGTGCGCGAGGTAAACGGCGCGAGCGCGCTGCTCGCCCACTCCGGTCCCACCCTGATCGCGGCGATGGTGCCGCACGTCGCCGACGGGAGGATCACCGCGCTGCGCTCCGTCACCAACCCGGACAAGCTCCGGTTCCTCCAAAGCCAGCTCACCGACGACGTGTCACACACCGGAGGGCTGTCCGGTCCCAACGGGTGAGACACCCCATCGGGAAGGAGCAGCCATGGACACGCAGGTGGTCATCATCGGGGCCGGGTACGCGGGTGTGAGCGCGGCCAAGCGGCTGGCCCGCAGCACAGCACGGGTCACGGTGATCAACCCCCGCGCCGACTTCGTCGAACGGATCCGCCTGCACCAGATGGTGGCGGGCAACCGAACGGCGACGCTTCCCCTCTCGTTGCTGCTGCCCGGCTCCACCACGCTGGTACGGGACTCGGCGGAGTCGATCGACACCGACCGGAACACGGTGACACTCGCCGGCGGGAGGGAGATCGGTTTCGACTACCTCATCCACACGGCCGGCAGCAGCAGCCGTCTGGACGCGGTTCCCGGAGCGGCCGAGCACGCGGTGACGGTGGGCGGGCTGGAGGACGCGGTGTCGGCGCGGGAGCGGTTGAACCGGCTGCCCCGCGGTTCGACTGTCACCGTCGTCGGCGGAGGACTGACCGGTGTGGAGGTGGCCTCCGAGCTCGCCGAAGCCGGTGGCCACAGGGTCCGCCTGGTCACCGACGGGCTGGTCGCCGCCGGAACCAGTACCAAGGGCCGCGCCTACGTCCGCTGGTACCTCGCCAAACTCGGTGTGGAGGTCATCGAGGAAACAGCCGTCACCGACGGTGCGGGCGGACGCGGTTGTGCTGGGGACGGCCGGGTCCTCGACAGCGACCTGTCCGTGATGACGGCCATGTTCACGGTTCCCCCGCTGGCGCGCGACAGCGGTTTGGACACGGACGAGGACGGCGCCCTGCGGGTGAAGCCGTCCCTGGTCAGCACCAGCAGCACCGCTGTCGTCGGCGCCGGTGACGCGTCGCGGATCGTGGACAACCCGCTGCGGATGAGCTGCCAGGCCGCGGTCCCGCTCGGTGCGCACGCTGCGGAGACCGTGCTGCGCCTGGCCGACGGGGCGGAACCCGAACCGGTGCGCCCCAGGTTCGTTGGCCAGTGCATCAGCCTCGGACGGCGGTCGGCCCTGTGGCAGGTGTCGAACAAGGCGGACGTACCGAAGAACACCACCATCACGGGAAGAGTGGGGGCGTTCGTCAAGGAGCAGATCAGTTCCTCCACGGTCCGGATCGCGCTGAACCCGAGACTCGCCCGGTTCAACTACAGCTGGTAACGACGGCCAGTACCGTGTCCACTCCGCCCCGTGCTCTCTCCACACGGGGCGGAGTGGGGTCCGGGTCCGTCACCCGAAGCTTGTTCAGGCCCTCCAGGGGTGATGAGGAGACCAGGTCTTCAGCGTCCGTTGCGTGGATGGTGACGTTGCGATCCCTCCAGGGATGATGAGGAGACTCGTTGCCTACCGAGCGAACCTGCACGTCATTCGTTGCGATCCCTCCAGGGATGATGAGGAGACCCGAGGGTAAAATCGCAGGTCACACCGCAGTTCTATACGGCTGCGCGGCCCGGTTCTGCAGCGACCCGGAAGTAATGCAGCGTCGCAGGTCACAGCGATACGACACTCCACACATCGGCGACGGACTTTCCCTCGACCCCGTTGGGAAGAATAACCCACAACACCAAGGGACGCCGGAGGTGCCCGCCGCTCCGGCGCCGGTTTCACCGATCTGGATGAGACCCGGAGCGGTGTCGTGCCGCACCTCGGGCCTCACCGACCGCGGCCGTGTTTCTAGGACCGGTGACGGGCCACTATCCGATCAACGAGGATGAACGGGATCGCGACCAGAGCCAGGCCACCCCCGACCCAGGGGATGACGGCCGTACCGGCACCGGCGGTGAGGGCCGCTCCCGCAAGTACGGGCACGAGGCTGATGCCGAGCTGGAACGCCGAGACGGTGGTGGCTCCCGCCAGAGTGGGCGCCTGCGCCGCGATGGTGAACACCCGCCCGTATATGGGCGGGTTCAGCACGAACCCCGCGATCCCGAGAAGCAGGACGAGCAAGACGACGGCCAGGGCGTAGGGGGCCAGCGTCGCGAGCAGAACGGAACAGACCACGATCCCGACTGCCCCGGTAAGTAGCGCGTGGTGGGGACGGCTGTCGGCGATCCTTCCCCCGATGGAGATACCGAGGAACGCGCCAGCGCCGAACAGTGTCAGCACAGCGGGTACCCACACCGCGGGTATACCGGTGACGCCGGTCAGGAACGCCGCGAGGTAGTTATAGGAGGTCATGTAGGCGCCGGTGGTCAGAAGAGTCGCGGCGAAGACGCCCCACAGCCGCGGTTGCCGCATGGTGCGCAATTCCCGCCGCACACTGGGTTTCTCGTCGGTACTGGTCGCTGGCACGGCGGCGAGGGTCAGGACAGCGCCGACGGCGGTGAGAGCGACGACGGCCCAGAAACCGCCGCGCCAGCCGGTGAAGTGGCTGAGCAGGGCACTGGCCGGCCCGCCGGCGACCATGGCGAGGGTGAGACCACTGACGACGACGCCGGAGGCACGGGCGGTGCGTTCGGGGGTGACCAGGCTGATCGCGGTGACCGCCGCGACCGCGAAGTACCCGGCGTAGGCGAGACCGGAGACGAAGCGGGTGGCCAGTAGTACGCCGAAGCTGTCAGTGACAAGACCTATCGCCACCGACGCGGCGAAGACCGCCTGCGTCGCCACCAGCGTGGTTCTTCGCGGCCAGCGCAGGGTCAGGACGGCCAGGGGCGGGCCGCCGATGACCACGCCGAGGGCGAACGCCGTGATCATCGCACCGGCGGAGGACAGTGTGATCCCGAAATCGTCGGAGATCGCCGGTAGGACCCCGGCCACCAGGAACTCCGCGCTCCCCATCGCGAACAGGCTGAACCCGAGCAGGTACACACTCGGTGGCAGTTTCGTGCGGGATTCCGGTACGTGCGGTGTGGTTTGGGTTCCGCTCATGGCGACCACCGTGCGGCCGCTGTTCCGAATCCGGCAATTTTCGTTGCTGTTTTCGGGACGAGGGGGTGTGATGGGGGTGTGGAGCACACACCCGACATCGCCCAGGCCCTGACCGAGGTCGGTCCCCGCCTTCAGCACCTACGCGCCCAGCGCGGCGTCACCCTCGCCGCCCTGGCCGAGGCCACCGGGATCGCCAAGAGCACCCTCTCCCGGCTGGAGACCGGACAGCGCCGCCCCAGCCTGGAACTGCTGCTTCCCATATCCCAGGCCCACCAGGTTCCCCTGGACGAACTGGTCGGTGCTCCCGACGTCGGCGACCCCCGCATCCGGCTCAAGCCGAAAAGCCTGAACGGCAGCACCGTCGTTCCGCTGACCCGCCAACCCGGCCCGCTGCACACCTTCAAACAGGTCATCCCGACCACCCGCAGCACCCCGGAACCCTGCACCCACGAGGGATACGAGTGGCTCTACGTCCTGTCCGGACGGCTGCGCCTGGTTCTGGCCGAGCACGACCTGGTGCTGGATACGGGTGAGGCCGCCGAGTTCGACACCCGGCTGCCGCACTGGTTCGGCAGCACCGGCGACGACGCCGTCGAGATCCTCAGTATCTTCGGCCGCCAGGGCGAACGCATGCACATCCGCGCCAAGCCCCGCACCGGTACCGGGAACTGACCACCCCACCCCACCGGACCGGATCGCCGCCACTACTCTCGCGGTCGGCCACCTGTCGTGCGCCACGCGCACGTGGCCTTCCTGGAAAACGCCGGAGTCAGACCACCGTCACATCCTTCCAGGGGTGATGAGGAGACCCGAGAGTAAAGCTGCGTCGGCGACTCGGCTCACGTGACACCATGGTGCAACAGCTTGATCGTCTCCGAGAGATGACGGCCCGGAGCAAGATCGAAGTCCTCGTGGTCCCTGCTGACACGTGGAACCACCCAGGATTGGACAGTGGATTCAAGCTACTGCGAGTTCCTGATGCTGGGCTGATGCTCTACCAGGAAACTCGTGTAGGGGCGGAGTTGTCCTCGAGCAACAGGTGATCGACGAGCATGTTGCACTGATGGCTGAACTGAGGGGCGTGGCCCTTCCTCCCGATCAGTCCCACGAAGCGCTCAGAAAGATACAGGGAGAGTTCGATGGTTGACACGGACTGGCACAAGTCCAGCTACAGCAAAGGCGACACGAATTGCGTCGAGGTCGCCGAAGGACCTGTCACTGCTGTCCGCGACACCCAGAACCGCCAGGCTGGCCACCTGTCGTTCCCCGCCTCCGAATGGAAGGCGTTCCTCAACAAGGTCCGCACCGAGAACCTGTAACACTCGCCCCGCGGCGCCCCTGGCCACAAGGTAAGAAACCTAAGTCCCCGGACACACCGGGGACTGTCGTTGCTGGACAGCCGCCCGGCCCACGCTCAAGAGGCGCGTACCGAAGAACACCACCTTGGCTTCCTCTCCATGGCTAAAGTCGGGGGATTCCCACCACTGGTCGGCCCGGTGACCCTCGCGGGGCCGGAGGTTCCTGCTTCGCAGACCGCCCAACGGCGAGGTCTCCACAGGCTGGCACCACATGCCCTGCGGCGCTAAGGATGTTCTTGGCAGCGTTGATGTCGGCGTGGCACTCGTGCGAACACCGGGTGCACTGGAAAACCGCTTGGCTTTCGCGGGATTCCGGGTCCGTGTGCCCACACTCGTGACACGTCTGAGACGTCAACGCCGGGGTGACCGTGATGATGCGGGTGCCGGTGCAGCGGGCCGCACTGGTCAGGGCGGTTTCCAGGCGGTGCCACCCCTTTGTCGAGGATGGCCCGGTTCAGCCCCGATTTCTGGCGCACCCGCGTGCCGGGCTGTTCGGGTCCTCCAACACCACTACCGAGTGTGTGGAGGTGAGCCGGTTCGCAGTGTAGGCGCAGAAATCCGCACGCCGGTCGGTGGCCCGACCCATAACCCGGTTCAGCCCCGCATCATGCGGCTACTGCAGAGCGAGTATCTCGTCAGCGAGCCGTTCTGCATGAGGCTTCAACCGGGCATGGACGTCGTCGCGCTCCGACGCCTGGATGATCTCCGCACAGATCACCAGTTGGGCGAGGCGGCCGTGCTCCGTGTTCAGCATGTCGCCGAACATCTCGCGTACTTTCGCAGCTGTGTCCGGGGCGGGCAGAGCGTAGGCCAGTAGGACGGCCGCGTCGTATCCGGCGGGGGCCGCTCCCCAGCCCTCCCAGTCGATGATCTCCAGCGGATCTCGGGTGAGATTGGCCCAGTGGAGGTCCCCGTGGGCGGCCTCCCAGCGGGACACGGTGAGGTCTGCGCCTTCCAGGGCGGGGATGAACCGGGGAATCCGGTCGATGTATGCCTGGGTCATCACTCCGCGGCCCGAAGGGTCCGCAGATGTCCGGACCTCGTCCACGCAGGCGCGTATATCCCGCCACCACTGCTCGTCCACGGGTGCCGGGGCCGACAGGTCCGGCGTCGGCGACAGGATTTCCCCGCGAAGACGCGTCCACAGGTTGGCTTGGAACGCCGCTCCGTCCTCGTGCCAGGTGTGTTCAGCGAGAATCACCGGGCGCGAGATTGCGTCACCGAGCAGGGCGTCGGCGAGAGCCGCGCCCTCCCAGATCTTTCCCTCCGGTTTGGGAGCGACCATCAGCCGCAGCCAGGCCGAGAGTCCATCGGTCGTCACTACGGGGCCGCTCAGCGTCCGTCCGCCCATCCCGGAATGCAGCGGAGTATCAGCGGGTGCGGAAGCGCCGAGGCGCTCGGCTGCCTGGTGCCATCGGTCGGTCAGGTCAGCGGGTAGGTGGGTCGAGGAGGTCACAGATGTCCTTGAGTCGGTGGTCGGGCAGCGGCTCACGGATCGCGTCGGCCGCCTGCTTTACGTGGGCGGAGTTCGTGGTGCTGACCAGCACCCCGGTCAATCCCGGGGCCGAGGCTGCGACCTTCAGTGCGGCCTCGGTACACCCGGTTCCGGGTTGTATCGCCTCGGCGAGTTTCGGGGTGACCAGAGACAGCAGTTCCCCTCCGTGAAAGGGCGCCGAAGCCCACACCTCCAATCCTGCCTGGTAGGCGAGAGCGATGGGTCCGCTTCCCTCTAGGCTCTGGCGGATGGGAGCGACCTTCACCATGGACACGGGGAGCTGGATCGCGGACAGCCCGGTCTCGGAACTGCCCGCTGCTTCCTTCGCGAGGTGGAGAAGGTCGGAAAGCGTGAACGCTTGGGTGTCGAATCCGGTCCAGGCAGCAACGCCGTAGCCGCCGATGTCACCCGAGGCGTACAGCTCTTCCAGTACGGCGAAGGCCGACCGGATGCGCTGGTGGAGGTTGCCCCGGTTCTCGTACTGGTATTCGGGGTTGTGCAGGTAGACCACCTCGGGCTTCGGCCGCTGGAGTTCCATCCGCGACATGGTTACCTGGTGGCGCACATAGTCGGGGGCGATGCTGTGGCGGCAAGCGGCGTCCTCGTCGGTGAGTGCTTCGCTGGTGAGCGCGACCCGGGCCTGTCCGTCGGTCATGTAGCCGACCTTGGTGGAGACCCGGAGCTCGGGGTGGGCGCGCAGCACGGGAGCGATCGCCGCCTGGTGGGTGCCGCTTCCGTACACGGGGGCGGTGTCGATGAGGGGACACCCGGCCGAAGCTGCGATGCTCGCCGAAGTGGCGGCGTCGCGGCTTCGGTAGGTTCCGATACCGAGGACAGTCATGTCTCGCCTTCCCAGACCAAGGCCCCATCGTCCATCAGCCTGCGAAGCAGACTGAGAAGCGCTTGCTCGGAGACGTCGGGAACCAGCTCGTGCAGCTCCTCGACCGAGGTGGGGCCGTTGTGGTGCATGTGGGTGACCACGGGGGTGACCTTGGTTGGCAGACGCCAGCGCCGCCCCTGGGCGGAGTAGACCACCTCATTGTCGTTCTCGGTGACGGTGCCCCGCAGGGAGGCGAAGCGGACGACGGAGGATAGTGTCAGTTCGCCGGTGACTCCGACGGGCAGGCTGAACGCCGGGCGAGCCGGGGCGGTCTCGTCCTGGTGGCGCCAGTACTCCTCAACCACCTCCGGGGAGTGGAGCCGATCCGCTACCAGCTCGGAGATGCGCCGGGTCCACGACGCGTACTCAGCCGGCGTCCGTGGGACGTCGGCCCTGATCTCCTCGTGTTCGACCAGGGTGTTGACCATCCAGCGGAGGAAGTTCACGCCGGTCGTGGTCACCAGGCCGCACGTCAGGTGCAGGCTCGGCTCGCCCTCGGAGGCGGCGACCGCGTGCCAGCACCCGCGCGGAACATGCAGGATGTCCCCGGGCTCCATGACGAACTCGTCGATGATCTCGGTGGGCTCCTCCTCGGCGAACTCGATGTCGTTGTGCAACGGGGCGACCCGGGTGTTCCCGTAGATGCGCCACCGCTTGCGGCCCGACACCTGAAGGACGAGCACGTCGTGGTCGTCCCAGTGGACCCCGAATCCCTCCTTCGAGGTCCAGGAGGCGTAGGCGTTCACCTGGATTCCGGTACTGAGCCAGGCTTCCAGTTCGGCGATGAGCCGCCCGATCGGCGGATGCATCTCATCGATGGCGTCCAGGATCAGCGTCGCGCCGTCCCGGAGCTGCTGCTGGAACAGGTGCGGGACGGGCTGATTCCAGTCGGGCATCCGGCGGTACTCCCGGAGCCGGGTGTACTCGCCGGCGTCGATGGCCCCACCTGCGGCAAGCCGCATCCGCGGCGGGTCGAGCCGCTGGGTCGCGAGCAGGTTGTTCAACGCCGACCAGGTGAGCAAGTCGGCGAACGCCTCTCGCTCGTCTTCGCCAGCCGGGTAGCGGCGGTGTTCGCGGCCGAGTACCTGGGCGAGGAACTTGTCCCCGCCCAGGCGGCCGCTGATCATGTCAGCGGTCACAGTCCTCTCCTAGTGAAGGGCGGCGTTGTCGTTGAGGTCACCCTTGCCGGTGCTGCCTCCGTCAGAGGGCTGTTCGGCTCGGGAACGAACGGCGGCGATCTCCTCGACCGCGACGGTCAGCTCCTCATCCGTGTACTGCGTGTTGGTGTCCATCAGCATCTCCTCTCATCTTGTTGTTGTGGAGGTATCCTCCGAGGTCCGGAGGCGCGAGAGCGTGATTCGGACATGCGATCCCTTCCGGGAGCGTTGGGAGGACCACCGTCAGCGATTGTCTGCCCCTTCGCCACCCGAGGGACTGCCCGGCCGGAGGGCGCTACCCCTGCCGGTCGGTATGTGGTCCCGCATCTGTTCAGCCAGGCGGGACATCTCCTCCGTGTCTGTCGCGGCGCCGATGGTCTCGGCGAGGCTGTGGGCTTTCTCCAGCACCTCTCGGGCAGCTTCGTGACGCCGCTGCTCCTGGAAGGTGAGCGCGAGTGAGCGGCTTGTGCGGATGATCTGATAGTCGTCGCCCGCCTCGTGGAACCACTGCAGAGCCGAGCGCAGGTAGGCCTCCGCCTGGTCGTAGTCGCCACTGTCGCGGTAGGACTCGCCAATGCGGCGTTCCATGAGCACGACTCCGCGCTCCGCTCCAAGGCTGCTGAACATGGTCCGGGCTTCCCGAAAGCTTTCTTGGGCCGCCTGCGGACTGCCGCGTTTGAGCGCGATGATCCCTAGCTCTTCCGAGGATGTTGCTTGTCCGAGGGCGTGGACAGCGGAGACCCAAAGTGAGCGGGCACGTTGGTACAGGCGTTCGGCCTCATCAAGGTTGTCCGTCCACATGTGCATTGCCCCAGGGCAGAGAGCATCCGGGCCTGCGCCTCGATGTCGCACTGCTGGGCGGCTTCCACCCCGACTTCGTGAGTCGTCCGCCAGAGCCACCAGTCCTTGCTGATGTGCAGCCAGCCCCACAGGCCCTCGCACAGTGTCCAGGCGGTCTCATAACGGCTGGTCTCGTAGGCAATGCGTACGCATCCCCGCACGGTCCCCGCGTGGGCGTTCATCCACTCGATCGCATGGGACCGGTCCTCGAACACGGTGACGTCTGCAGCGGCGAACTTCGGAGAGAGCACCCATCGGCCGGGGTTGATGCGGCGGTCGGCCGCCAGGGTCAACGGCACCATCGTGTCGAACAAGGCGGTCGTGGCGGGCTCAGCCGCTTCGGGCGTCAGCGTCGTCATCGGGCTCCTTTGGGTTTCGTGGTCGGAAGGCGCTGTGGGGGAGAACGCGAAGGTACGGCGCTCTCACTACTGGAAGGGCGGGTTCACCGCGCCGCCGCGCCAGTCGATGGGAGTGTGTCGTTGGATGTCGGCGTAGAGCTAGTTCGGTTCAGGGACGGACAGGATCCGCGTGACACGGACTCACCCCCGATTCCGAGCACGGTCGAGTACGGCCCACACCGTCAGCGGCCCACCGACCTCTCCCAACACCCCTACGCGTCGGCTCATCTCGCTGACCAGAAGCAGCCCTCTCCCGCTGTCTAGACCGGGGTCGGCCTCGGGCCAATGCAGGAAGGTGGGATCTTGGCCGATGCGTGGCCCGTTGTCGGTCACGGCGATGCGAATACTCCCGGTGTGCAGGCGCCCCACCCGCAGCGTTATGTCGCCATCCTGACCGGAAGCTGAGTGCTTAAGCGCGTTGGTCACCAACTCGGATACCACTACATCCAGATCGTTGGCCTCACTCGGGGGAAGCGCGGTGATGGTACGGACCCACCTCCGCGCGGCAGCGACCTGGTCGGGAGTAGGTCCGAACCTTCCACCATGACGGCGAGCCGAGGAATCGAGCTGGGGCCAGGTCGAATAACCAGGCAGACGATGCGGCAATTGGGGATATCTGGCATTTGATGCCTCTTGGCTCATTACCACTGGCGACGCAAACTTCTCGCCCACTTGAACCACCTACTTCTCAACTCTCGGATCATCGCCGTACGTAGCTGACGATTACCTGGTCAGATCCCCACGGGACTGGGGATTGTGGTCGGTCCGAAGCGTATGGCTTGGACTTTCGAATAACACCATGTAGGTAAGAGCGGGGATCGCGCTATGGCCGCCATCGGCCATTCAAACCCTCTCGATTTGGGTGGCAACCAGTGGCTATTCAGTGGTCACATGGTGTAAAGAAGTGGGAACTTTGGTGGAAGGTAGTGAATGGGTCGTAAGAAAATCAGTCCCATGTGGAAGCGCTACGGAGCTGAGGTGCGCAAACGCCGAGAAGGCTTCGGGTGGTCTCAGGGACGCCTGGGTGAGAAGGTCTCCCTGTCGTCGTCAAGCATCAGCCTCGTTGAGAGCGGTTCCCTCAAGCCCCAGTCAGACCATGTTCACGCACTGGATGCGGCGTTGGAAGCTAACGGCACCCTGACCCGGATGTGGGAGAACTTCAGCAGTCAAGGGCTCTTCCCCGCCGGCTTCGAGAAGTTCAGCGACTTCGAGCGCAATGCGGTTGAGCTGCACGAGTACCACAGTGTCCTGATCCCGGGGCTCTTGCAGACGTCAGAGTACGCGCGCGCTGTGTACGTCGGCACTCGCCCGTGGACAAGCGAGGAGTCCATCGAACGCATGGTCAAGTCACGCATCGAGCGGCAGCAGGCTGTCTTTGAACGCGTTGACCGGCCGATAGTCTTGGAAGTGCTGGATGAGTACGTGGTTCACCGAGTCGTAGGGGACAAGGCCGTGATGAAGGCTCAGTTTGAGTACCTGATGTCACTGGTCGAGACACGGAAGCTACGGCTCCAGATCGTTCCACGAAGCACCCGGCTCCATCCCGGGCTCTCAGGCCCTTTCAGGGTTTACGTGTTCCAAGGCCGTCCCACAATCGCCTCCTGCGAGTATTTCTTCGACGAGCAGATCATCGAGGACGAAGAGCAAGTACGGCAATGCGTTTCCACTTTCGACGCGTTGCAGGGAGAGGCACTTTCACCCAGCGAAAGCATTAATCTGGTCAAGCAGGTTCAAGGAGATCTCCATGGCTGACAGGCGAGAGTGGCATAAGAGCAGCTACAGTAACGGGAACAATGCTAGCTGTGTCGAGGTAGCCGAAGAAGCCAATGCTGTCGGTGTGCGTGACTCTCAGAACCGCGAACTCGGCCATATTTGCTTCTCTCCGAACGCATGGGCTACTTTCCTACATGGCCTGAAAGGTAGCCGGTTTTAATCCTCTCCTCCTCTATATTCCAGTCTCCGGACTTTTGTGGTTCGGAGGCTTCTGTAGTCCGATCTCGTAACACTCACCTAAGTGATGGTTTCAGATGCCATGGCTGGTGCGAGGGAAGTGATCGTGTGGCGCGTCGTCCAGGACGCCCAACGACAGGACAGATACCGGACCAACATGTCCGGTGCTCGCAGGAGTTGTGGGATGCGTCTATAGCACGAGCCGAACGCGACCTGGGAACGAAGAAGTTCTCGTGGCTGGTACGGACGCTGCTCCGTTCCTATGTCCGTGGCGAGATCATTGTGGACACCAAGGGGCGGGTTCGGTGCCGGCCGAGTGACAGGAGCGATACCCGATGGGACCGGCCCACCATCGACTACTGCGTTGGGACGAGATCGAGGCGAAGCATGGAGTTCCATGAGGAACACTGAAGTCGTGGGTTCATCGTGGGCAGATCACTGCACGCGCTCGTCAGGAACGAATCCGGTTGTACCTAAAAGCCGATGTGTTGCGTTGCAAGCGGGATCGTGAGAGTAACTCATTGCGCACATCACCATGCACGGCAATACCCAGCCGTAGTTGCGATCCCTCCAGGGGTGATGAGGAGACGCGCAGTACAAGGACTACGAACCTCCCGAGTGGTACCGACAGGTGCCCGAGATGGAGCGCCGCGCCACGGTCATCCAGGACTACACCCCCCTGGTCGTTCCCGGGATCCTGCAAACGGAGGACTACGCACGGGCGACGATCCAGGCCGTCAGCCGGACGGTCTCGGAGGAAGAGGCCGCCGCGAGGGCGCACGGACGCGTCAAGCGACAAGAGATCCTGTCGGGTGACCACCCTCCATCCTTGTCGGCCGTGATCGACGAAGCCGTACTCCGGCGGCGGCTGGGGTCACCTGAGACCATGCGGGGACAGCTTGACCATCTGTGGAACGTAGCGGGCTGGCGCTATGGAGAAGTGTTGGTCATCCCGACGGGAGGGTGGAACCATCCAGGACTGGAAGGGATGTTCCGGCTTCTCAAAGTGCCCGAAACAGAGGATGGAACAATCCTTTACCAGGAGGCCGGGGCGATGGGAGGTGTATCCATCGATCCAGCGCTCGTGGAGGAACACATCGCGCTCATGAGCGACCTGCGTGGACTCGCCCTGCCCCCGAGCAGTCACGTGCCCTGATAGAGCGAGTACGAGGAGAGTACGAATGAGCACCGCAGAGCCCGCCTGGCACAAGTCCAGCTACAGCAGGGCCGACAGCAACTGCGTCGAAATCGCCGAGGGGACTACCACCGCTATACGCGACACCCAGAACCGCCAGGCTGGACACCTCTCGTTCCCCGCCTCCGAGTGGAAGGCCTTCCTCACCGAGGTCCGTGCCGAGAACCTGTAGCACTCACCCCGTGACACCCCCTGGCCACGGGATAGGAAACCTAAGCCCCCGGACACGCCGGGGGCTGTTGCCCCTATCCGGATGTCCGCGCCACGAACCGAGGGCTGCTTCCCTCCCCACGAGGTGGAAACGGCTGTCCGTGATCCCAGGGAGGATACGGCCCCTGCGCTGTGCGCCACGAGACCGTCTCCTCAGTCGGCGGCGTCAGATCGCTCCCCGGGCGAGCAGCGCCGGTCCTGTGCCGCACCGTCTGCTCGTGGCCGGTGATGTCGTGCGTGAGCGGGCCGAACACCTGGTAGCGGCGGTCTCGACCCCAGTCAACGGGATCACGCTTCGGATCATGCCGTTTTCGGCGGATCGCATCCCGGAACCGATGGTGCCGCGGCCGGATCCCCGTGGACGCGTCGCACCCGTCGCCGTGCTGTCGTGGATGGCGTTCACCGCCGTGCCCCGCACGGGCCATACCACACCGGCTTCCGGTGGGAGGGCGGTTGTAGCCCGCGCTTCCGGTTCCCTCCTCACGCCTCGTCCTCGAGGAGGCCGTCCACGATGTCGTCGAGGACGGCGGCCCGCTGGTGCTCCTCCAGGTTACTCACCTCGCTGAGCGCGTCGCCGGTGTCCGGGTCGCCCTGCCGGTTCCGGATGACGCACCGCCGCACGACGTTGCGGGTGACGATGTTGAGGAACCGCGCCTCCTTCGGCGGCGCGAGCTCCATCAGCACCGTGGGGTAGCGGTGGCGCGGCGGGCGCCACTTCTCCGCCTGGTGGGTGGCGAACCCCCGCAGCAGCGAGTCGAACGTACCCGCGGGTTCCAGGTCCGCCAGGGCCTCGCTGTCCCCGTGCGCCCGGCACTCGGCGCAGTTGGCGAGCTCGGCGCGCAGCAGGCGGCGCGCGGCGGGATGGGTGACGTACTCCGCGTTGAGCTTGCTGGGGTGTCGGTGCGCCATGCCCCCACTCTAGGGTGCGGCCGCGCCTCAGCGCCGCCCGGCAGCAGCCACCAGCCGCTCCACGCGGCCTTCCTGGCCACGCGCCCGCTCCGCCGACCCGTCACCCTCGCCCGGCGCGGGCGCGCCGGAAGTGCTCCCCGGTGACCGTGTCGGCCTCCAGCAGCTGGCGCGGTGTTCCGGTGAACACCACCCGCCCGCCGTCGTCCCCCGCACCCGGGCCGAGTTCCACCACCCAGTCGCTCGCCCCCACCATGTCCAGGTTGTGCTCGATGACGACCACGGCGGCGCCGTTGTCGGCGAGGTGGTCGAACACGCCGGTCAGGGAGGCGGTGTCGTCCCGGTGCAGGCCGGTGGTGGGCTCGTCGAACACGAACGTCCGCGCGGGGGTGGCGAGTTCGGTGGCGAGTTTGACGCGCTGCCGCTCCCCGCCGGAGAGGGTCGTCAGCGGCTGTCCGAGCCCGAGGTAGCCCAACCCCACCGTGACGAGGCTGGTGAGGGGGCGCCGCACCGCGGGTTCGGGGAAGAACGCGTGCGCCTCGGCGATGCTCATCTCCAGCACGTCGGCGATGGTGGCGCCGCGCACGGTGTGGGAGAGCGCCTCGCCGGTGAAACGGCGCCCCTCGCACGTCTCGCACACCGTGGTGACCGGGTCGAGGAACGCCAGGTCGGTGTGGATGAGCCCCTGGCCGTCGCAGTCGGGGCAGCCGCCCGCGGAGTTGGGGCTGAACAGCGACGCCTCCGCCCTGTTCTCCCGGGCGAACAGGCTCCGGATCGGGTCCAGTACCCCCAGGTAGCTGGCCGGGTTGGAGCGGCGGGAGACGTGCAGCCCGCCCTGGTCGAGGACCACGGCGTCCGGGTGGAGGCGGCACAGTTCGTCGTTGACGAGGGTGCTCTTGCCCGACCCGGCCACCCCCACCACGGCGGTGACCGCCCCGGTGGGCAGCGACACGCTGACGCCGCGCAGGTTGTGCGCGCGTGCGCCCGTCACCGTCAGCTCCCCGCCGCCCGCGCGGACCTCCTCCTTCACCCGGCACGGGGTGCGCACGGCACGCTCGGTGGCGGTACCGGAACCGGCGAGGTCCTGATACGGACCCTGGAACGTGACCCTCCCGCCGTCGTTTCCCGCGCCGGGCCCGATCTCGACGACGTGGTCAGCGGCGGCGATGACGTCCGCGTCGTGCTCCACCACCAGCACCGTGTTGCCGTTGTCGCGCAGCCGGTGCAGCAGGTGGGTCATGTCGGCGACGTTGGCGGGGTGCAGCCCGACGGTGGGTTCGTCGAGGACGTAGAGCATGTCGGTGAGGCTGGACCCCAGGTGGCGCACCATCCTCACCCGCTGCGACTCCCCTCCGGAGAGGGTGGTGGTGGGCCGGTCCGGACTCACGTAGCCGAGCCCGATCGTCACCATCTGGGTGAGGCGTTCCAGCAGCGCGTCCACGGCCGTCTTCGCCTGCGGCGCGTCGATGTCGGCCACCCACGCGGCCAGCTCGGCGACCGGCATCGCCGCGGCCTCGGCGATGGACAGCCCCGCGACGCGGCAGTCGAGCACCCGCGGGTTCAACCGGGCGCCGCCGCAGCTGGGGCAGGTGGCGCGGACGACGACCCGCCGCAGTGCCTCGCGGAGCTCACCCTTCTTCTGTTCCGGGTCCTTGTGCAGGTAGACGCGTTCCATGCGCGGGATGAGCCCCTCGTAGGCGGGCTGCCCCCGGACCCGGCCGCTGCCCCGGCCCACGCCGGTCCCCCACAGCAGCGCGTTCCACTCCTCGGTGGTGTAGTCGCGGAGTCTCCTGTCGTTGTCGAACAGCCCCGACTCGGCGTAGTACTGCCAGAACACGTTGCCGACGGCGAAGGTGGGGAACCGGATGGCGCCCTCGTTGAGGGACAGCGAGGTGTCGAGCAGCTGGGTGGTGTCGATGTGGGAGCGCTGGCCCAGCCCCTGGCAGTCGGGGCACATCCCCTCGGGGTCGTTGAACGAGAACACGTGGGAGTAGCCCGTCCACGGCTCGCCGGCGCGGGAGTACACCAGCCGCAGCATGGCCGAGGCGTCGGTGACGGTTCCGACCGTGGAGCGGGCGTTGCCGCCCAGCCGGCGCTGGTCCACCACGACCGCCGGGGACAGCCCGTCCAGCAGGTCGGCCTCGGGTTGGCCGTACTGCGGCAGCCGGTTGCGGGCGAAGGCGGTGAAGGTGTCGTTGAGCTGGCGTTGCGCCTCCGCGGCGACGGTGCCGAACACCAGGGACGATTTCCCGGAGCCGGACACGCCGGTCACCACGGTCAGGTGGCGTTTGGGGACGTCGACGTCGACGGAGCGCAGGTTGTTCTCCCGCGCCCCGCGGATCCGGACGTACTCGTGCGGTGAACCCATAAGGACGAACCTAGACAGGATTGCGGACGGATCGTGGCCGCGATGCGTGCCAGAGTGGCGGCATGTCCGATCCCGCCCTGCGCCTGCTGAGACTGCTGACCCAGCTGCAGACCGGGTCGCTGCTCAGCGGCCCCGAACTGGCCCAGCGGTTGGGGGTGTCCCCCCGAACCCTGCGCCGGGACGTGGCGCGGCTGCGTGAGCTGGGCTACCCGGTCGAGGCCGAACCGGGTGCCTACGGGCACTACCGCCTGGTGGCGGGTGCCGCGCTGCCGCCGCTAGCGCTCGACGACGAGGAGGCCGTGGCGGTGGTGATGGGCCTCTCCCTGGTGGCGACCGGCCCGTTGGCCGGGCTCGTGCCCGCCAGCGGCGCCGCGCTGGAGAAGATCGGACGGGTGCTGCCCCGGCGGCTGTCCAGGATCGCGGCCGCGCTGACGGCCTCCACCGACGTCGTCGGGCACCACAACAGCACCGTCGACCCGGAGGTGCTGACGGTGGTGGCACGCGCGTGCCGGGAGCGGCTGCGGTTGTGCTTCGACTACCGCAGCCGGGCCCAGCACGAGTCGCGGCGGCGCGCCGAACCGTACCGGGTCGTGGTGGTCCGGCACCGGTTGTACCTGCTGGCGTGGGACATCGACCGGTCCGACTGGCGCACGTTCCGGCTGGACCGCGTCAGCGGCCCGGAGCCCCGCACCCGGTTCAGCCCTCGCCCGGAACCCGCCGCCGACCCGGCGGAGTACGTGCACGAGCGGGTGTCGCTGCCGCCGGTGTCCACCACGGCTGTGGTGCGTTTCCACGCCCCGGCGCGGGAGGTCGCCTCCCGGCTGCAGGTGGACTCCGGGCGCCTGGAGGAGCTCGGGCCGCGCGAGTGCCGGCTCACCTCGCACGCGGACACGGTCGAGTGGCACGCCGTCACGCTGGCCACGGCGGGCCTGGACTACACCATCGAGGGCCCCGAGGAGCTCGCCTCCTGCACGCGGCGGCTCGCCGCCCGGATGAACCGCGCCCTTCCGGAGGGCGGGGAGGATTCCGCCTGACCCGCTCCTCCCGCCCGTGTCCGGGACGGCGCCTCCGGTGGGCGGGTGTCCCGCCCACCGGGCTCCCGCCGGGTTCCGGGTTCTGCTCCCGGTTCCGGCTGTCCTGGGCCTGTTCTCGGACGCTGTTCGTCGCGGGCGGCGTCTCCCGTGCCGCCCGGCACGGCCGGTCAGGGAGGCGGAGCGGACCCTCCGCCGGCCGGCGGGAACACCGCCGGTCGGTGCGCCGGGGCGACGCGCGGCAGGGCAGGCGCCCGAAGAACAGGACCTACGCGCCGTCCTCGGTGAGCAGGGGGTACACGCCGTTCTCGTCGTGCACCTCCCGACCGGTCACCGGCGGGTTGAAGACGCACAGCACGCGGAAGTCCGTCTTGGGGCGGATGATGTGGTGCTCGTGGCCGTCGAGAAGGTAGAGGGTGCCCGGGGTGATGAAGTGCGACTCCCCCGTCTCCTCGTTGACGAGTTCGGCCTCGCCCTCGATGCAGTGCACCAGTTCGACGTGGTTGGCGTACCACATGCGGGTCTCGGTCCCCGCGTACAGCACGGTCTCGTGGAAGGAGAAGCCGACCTTCTCCTTGGCGAGGATGACCCGGCGGCTGCGCCAGTTCTCGGTCTGCACGTCCCGGTCGGTGCCGTTGGTCTCGTCGAGGCTGCGAACGATCACGGTGTCTTGCTCCTCTGCGGCTGGAGTGGCGGCGCCGCGGCGGCGCCACGGGCTGGTCCGGTAGTGGGGCACGCCCCGGTGGCGGAGTGGGCGGCGGGCCGGTGGCCCGCCGCCGTCACGAGTGGCGCATCCGGTGTATCAGGCGAGCTGCGGGATCTTCACCGTGGCTCGCGCGGACTCGGCGATGATCTCCAGACCGCGCTCCAGCTCCTGTTCACTGGTGGTCAGCGGCGGCAGCAGCTTGACGACCTCGTCGTTGGGCCCGGCCGTCTCGACGAGCAGGCCGCGGCGGAACGCCTCGGCGCTGAGCGCCTCGGCCGCGCCCTCCCGCTCGAACGCGAGCGCGCCGGCCATGCCGCGGCCGCGGGCGACGGCGCCCGCCTCCGCGAACTCCTCGGCGAGTTCGGCGAGGCGTTTCTGCATGATCTCGCCCTTGGCCTCGGTGGCGCGCTGGAACTCACCGTCGCGCCAGAAGGTGTTGAGCGCGGCGGTCCCGGTGACGAAGCTGGGGTTGGGGCCGCGGAAGGTGCCGTTGTGCTCGCCCGGGTCCCACACGTCCAGTTCGCGTTTGAACAGCGTGAGCGCCATGGGCAGGCCGTAACCGCTGATGGACTTGGACAGGGTGACGATGTCCGGGGTGATGCCGGCGTGCTCGAAGCTGAAGAACGGGCCTGTGCGGCCGCACCCCATCTGGATGTCGTCCACGATGAGCAGGATGCCGTACTCCTGGCAGAGGTCGGCGAGGCCGCGCAGCCACTCGGTGCTGGCGACGTTGATGCCGCCCTCACCCTGCACCGTCTCCACGATGACCGCCGCCGGTTTGTCCAGGCCGCTGCCGCTGTCCTCCAGCAGGCTGCGCAGCCACAGGAAGTCCGGGGTCTGGCCGTCCATGTAGTTGTCGAACGGCATGGTAGCGGCGTGGCCCAGCGGGACGCCGGCGCCGCTGCGTTTCATGGAGTTGCCGGTGACGGACAGCGCCCCCAGCGTCATGCCGTGGAAACCGTTGGTGAAGCTGATGACGGTGTCCCGGCCGGTGTACTTGCGGGCCAGCTTCAGCGCCGCCTCGACCGCGTTGTTCCCGGCGGGGCCGGGGAACTGGACCTTGTAGTCCAGTCCGCGCGGCTGGAGCACGACCTCGTCGAACGTCGCCAGGAACTCCCGTTTGGCGGTGCTGTAGGTGTCCAGACTGTGCACCACGGAGTCGCCGACGAGGTAGTCCAGGAGTTTGGATTTCAGTTCGGGGTTGTTGTGCCCGTAGTTGAGGGAACCGGCACCCGCGAAGAAGTCGAGGTACTGCGTGCCCGACTCGTCGTAGATGTGGCTGCCCCGTGCCTCGTCGAAGACGGTCGGCCAGTCACGGCAGTAGCCGCGGACTTCTGATTCGAGGCGTTCGAAGATCTCCATCGTGAGTTCCTTAGATCCTTTCCCCAGGTGTGTGGGCTCGTGGCGGTTACCGGGGGTTGTCGGGACGGGTAGTCAGTTGGGGCCGTGCCAGGGTGCGGACAGCGGTCCGATACGCACGAGTTCCTCGGGGTCGTGCCCCTCGACTCCGTCGTGCGGGAAGTGCTCACGTTCGAACAGGGGCTTCCATTCCAGCCCCGCGCCGCGGTCGCGGGCGAACGAGGCGAACAGCGCCCGCGAGGCGGTGTTGTCCGGAGTGACCGTGGCCTCCACGTGCGTCTGCCCGGCGGAGACGATGCGGTCGCCGATGTGGTCGAGCATGCGGCGCGCGAGGCGGCGTCCGCGGTAGGCGGGATCGACGGCCACCTGCCAGAGGAAGTACGTTCCGGGTTCGTCCGGTCGGACGTAGCCGGTGACGAACCCGCACGCCTCTCCGGAGCCGGAGCGCGCCACCACGGTGGTCCGCGCGAAGTCCCGGCACCACATGGTGTAGGCGTAGGCCGAGTTGAGGTCGAGTCCCGCCCGGTCGGCGAGACGCCACATGTGCCGCCCGTCGTCCAGCGTGGGCGTTTCCAGGCGTAGGCCGTCCGCGCTCGGACCAGCCACGATTACAGCGGGGTCATCCCCCGCGGCGGGTCGGTCCGGGCGTTGGGCGTCGCTTCGTTGATGAGGCACGTTGACGAAACATAGCGAACGTTCGTGAGCAGCGTTTTCGTCGACGATGCGGGACATGTTTAAGTGGCTTTCACTGGGGTATGGCTTGTTTATTTAACGCCGCTTGTCACGATCCGTCGTCACCGGCGAGGGGTGGAGCGATGCACCCTCGGTAGCCGTGCGCTCCATACTCACCAGGGAATTCGGGCGTTCGGCACCACCCCGGCGAGCTACTCGCGCGTAGTGGTCCCGGACACCGTTTCCACGGCACATCTCCCGAAGATAAGGGTAGCCTAACAAAAATTTAAGGGTGGGCTAGGACACACGAATTCGGGAGAAACTTCGCGACAGAACGGCCCGATACCCAGGGCCGACCCCGTCAGCGCGGACCGGTGCGCCGCTGGGTCCTGTTTTTTGGGCGCTGTTCGTCGCGAGCGGCGTCTCCGGTGCCGCCCGGCACGGCCGGTCAGGAAGGCGGAGCGGACCCTCCGCCGACCGACGAGAACGCCGCCGGGCGGTGCCCTGGGGCGACGCGCAGCAGGACAAGCGTCCGAAAAACAGGACCCTGGGGGCGCGGCACGCACCAGGACAGCGGCCCCCGCCCCCAGTCCTTGTTTGACGCGACGGTTGAACACACGCCGGTTTTCTAGCAGACTTGTCGTAGTACGACCTGTCGTAGTACTACGTTGGGTCGCTTACCGCGGGACCCCCCGCACACACGCGCCGACGGCCCGCGTTCCGGCCCGGCAGGCGGTCGGCGATCTGAGGCAACCGAGCCGGGGAACGGAGGCTCCTGGTGAACCGCCTTTACCACGAAAGCGAAGACTGGGTCGCGCAGGGAGCATGCCGGCAGTACGACCCGGAACTGTTCTTCCCTGTCGGAACGGACGGCCCCGGGCTGGACACCGCGGAACTCGCCAAAGCCATCTGCCGCACCTGCACCGTCAGGCAACAGTGCCTGCTCTGGGCGCTCAGGTCGGGTGAGGCCCACGGCGTGTGGGGCGGCACCACCCCCGAGGAGCGGCGCCTCATGCGCCGCGAGCTCGCCCCGGCGGGCTGACCCCCTGCCGACGGACGCGTTGCGCGACGCTCCGGCTCCGCCCGTGACG